>NZ_MJIQ01000059.1:0-116967 GCF_001878775.1 Acinetobacter sp. AR2-3 | reverse complement strand
AGGGTAAACGTGTCGCCGTGATTGGCGGTGGTAACTCGGGGGTGGAAGCTGCGATCGACCTGGCAGGGATTGTAGAGCATGTAACTTTGGTGGAATTTGATACCAAATTGCGTGCGGATCAGGTGCTGCAAGACAAACTGAACAGCTTGCCGAACACCACCGTGATCAAGAATGCCTTGTCGACTGAAGTACTGGGTGACGGTGCACAAGTGACTGCACTGAAATACAAAGACCGTGCTACGGATGAAGAGCATACAGTTGAACTTGCAGGGATCTTCGTGCAGATCGGTTTGTTGCCAAATACGGACTTCCTGAAAGAAACCCCAGTTGAGCTGACCAACCGTGGTGAGATCGTGATTAACGATCGCAATGAAACCAATGTGAAAGGTGTATTTGCTGCAGGTGACTGTACCACAGTGCCATACAAGCAGATCATCATCGCGACCGGCGAAGGTGCGAAGGCATCACTGTCTGCATTTGATTACATCATCCGTTCTGGGCAGTAAGTTTTAGACTAGCTCAAATAAAGCCCGCTTGATGCGGGCTTTATTATGTATATTTTCAAGAGAATTAACTCTTAATTCATTGATTATTATTTGATTAATGAAAATATTTCTTACATTTTAAGAAAATCCTACTGCTTGTGTAATGAATTTTTATACTCTATTGTCTCTATTGTCTCTATGTAATTATCAGCAATTGCTTATTGCAAGCTGATGCTGCTCTACCTATGATAAAAAACCAATTGAATCATCTTTCATGATCGAAGAATAAAAAGGATAACATCCTGGGAGAAGAATAATGCAGTATCAATATCATTGTGCTTGCTGCGAAAAAGTAGTCGACTCTACAGAAAAATCATGCTCAAACTGTGGCTCACATCATATTCGCAGCCCTTTTGGTTTCTGGATTTTTTGTCTTGTGGCCTGCCTCGTTACAGCAATCGTATTTAAAGTCGTGCATTTGTATGTGCAATCACAACAAGAAGTTCCTATACAACACTCTATACTGGATGTTTTAAAAGAAGAAGATAAAAGACTTCGCTAATTTCATGCATCTCACAGCAAAGACCTGTTAGTTCAAACAAGTCTTTTTATTACTCTTGAATAATTCAAATAGAGATGCGGAAAATAACCTCATCAAATCCAGCTTTGATTTACAATAGCTGTGGATTTGAATGAGAGATGTGCCATGGTTCAGTTAATTAAAAAAGGTGGATTGCGTGAGCGCGCTAACCGTAGTCGCAGTTATCAAGGCTCTGAAAATACTGAAACCACCTTAAAGCCTAATCGTTATCAAACGGCGGTTAAAACACCAGACAATTTAGCCTCTCCTTCCCCGACCTCACCAATATCTCCAGCATTAAATGAAGATACCCTCCTTAATTCATCAGAATAAGTGCGTCATACCATAACCACAATGCAAATAGCAGAAATAGTCCGCCTGACATCATATCAATATAACTCCCCGAACGCTGGTACAAGATTTTAATTTTTGGTTGGGAAATCAACAGCATCAATAAAGTGAAGGTGATAAAAGTCTGCAAGGGAATAATTACCGCTAACTGTGCTTTCAAATAATCGGAAGCAGACGAACTTAAGGCCAGTGAAAATACGCTACTAAAATAGATCAGTGTTTTGGGATTAGAAAGATTGGTCCATAAGCCCAACATAAAATAGTTTTTAGCTTGCACCTGTCCATTTGTATCGTCGTCGGTCTGATGTCCATTTTTAAAGCTATGCACACCACCCTTTAACATGGCCCATCCCATTTTAGCCAAGAATATGCCACCCAAAAGCATTAAGGCGTGCTGGATCCATGGAAACTGGTCAATTAACACAGTAAAACCCGCAAGTGTCAGTACTACCCAAACCACAATACCGGCAGAGATCCCTGCAATAATTTTCAAGGCATTCTGGCGTGTGGTAGATGCGGCACTTTTGGCAATGAGCAAAATATCGGGACCGGGACTGAGTTGAGCAACAAAATGCAGGAGACAGATCGTAAAAAGCAGAGACATTAAAATAAGGTAAATTTATAAAAATATATTATAACGTTTGTTCAAAGAGATTAGAAAGCTCCAATAAAAAACCGAATCATCAGATTCGGCTTAAATAGAATTTTTTAAATAAAACATTTATTTTGGATTGATATCTTTCATTTCAATTTTTTTCGCCTCAAGTCTCACTTCACGTGCTTCACCATCAATAATGTTGGAATCACCGCGACCTGATTGCTGATTTTGCATATCCTGCATTTGACGCATCATCTCGGCAAATGGGTTCTGGCCTTGTGCACCACCCATATCGCCCATCATGCCACCCATCATTTTTTCCATCATGAGTTGCTGACGTTTCATCATCGCTTTCATTATAGCAGCCTTAAAAACCTGCTGAACCGCTGGAATGAGCATCAATACTGCCAATACGTCGGTAATCAATCCAGGAATAAGCAGAAAGAAACCTGCCAGAATTTTAGGTAAATTTCCTGTTAATGCAGGATCTGCACTCATCTGCCCCATTTGCATTTGCTGCATCTGTGGCATGACACCGGCCGAGTATTTACGGATCAGATTCATACCAATAAAAAATGCGGCTACAAACCAGAAAAATACGTACCACATGCTCCCGACGAGGTCACCCACGCCAATCCAGACAAATACTTCTAGGATTAAGCCTGCAAGGATAATAAGAAATAATTTCATGAAAATTAATCTAATCTCAGTAAAATAAATAATAGGATGCTGGAATCAACTGCTTCATCAGGATCAAGCTTTTTTGATACGCTTATGTAACAATATGGGCATTATTCTATTTTTAAAGTGCGGGCATGTCATTAATTATTGGGATTGACCCCGGTTCTCGTTTAACCGGTTACGGAATTATCGAAAAAGACGGCTCCAAACTGACTTTTGTTGATGCCGGCACCATCAGAACAGAAACGACAGAAATGCCTGAACGTTTAAAACGGATCTTTGCCGGCGTGGAGCGCATTGTAAAATTTTATGGCCCCACTGAAGCTGCAGTCGAACAGGTCTTTATGGCACAAAATCCGGATTCTGCCTTAAAACTTGGTCAGGCTCGTGGTGCTGCTGTTGCTGCACTGGTCAATCTGGATTTGAAAGTCGCTGAATATACCGCGCGCCAGATCAAGCAGTCGGTAGTCGGTTATGGTGCTGCCGATAAAGAACAGGTACAGATGATGGTGATGAATATTCTAAAACTCAGCATCAAACCGCAACAAGATGCGGCGGATGCCCTGGCGGCTGCCATTTGTCATGCCCACGCCTCAGGCAGCATGAGTAAAATGGCAGTATTGAATGCGTTGGGCGGTATGGCACGCGGCCGGAGTCGTGTCAGCAGCCGTCGTCGCTAAGGTTCAACGCAATATTCTAAAGTCTTGAACATCTAGGTCAGATTCCAGATGCTCTTGAATAACCGCTTGTACAGTTGCACGAGCAGGCCCTTGCCAACTTCGTGCAATCATTTCGTCAAGCTGAGAGTCTGTTCCAACAATAACCACCTCCACTTCACCCGTGCTTAAGTTCCGTACATGCCCCTTCAGCCCAAGTGCTTGAGCCTGCTCGGCAAACCAATAACGGTATCCAACTCCTTGGACTTGGCCTGAAATATTTAATTTGATGACTGGCACACTATCCTCTTTAACGGTTCACCACCTGATAAATCGCATGTTTCATATCCTGCGCCTGTAAACCGCGTTCGCCATTTTTGGCCAGTTCATCACCTGCCAGTGCATGTAGCGTCACAATTTCATGCAAATGAATTTTTTGTGCAAATTGCGCCTTTAAACTGGCAATCATACCGGCCAGCACATCCCCCATTCCGCCAGTGCCCATACCGGCATTCCCGGCATCACAGATGTAAAGCCTTTCTTCCAGAATCAGACTGCCTGAACCTTTTAGCACCCACTGTCCCTGATATTTTTGTTGCAGGGCATGAATGGCTGCAATCCGATCCATTTCAACTTCCGCAGTGCTACATGCCAGTAATGTGGCTGCTTCCCCAGGATGCGGAGTCGCATAAGTCTGGGAATTCAAAACTTGAGGCTGCTTGGCCAGAAACCATAAGGCATCCGCATCCAAAATAACCTCTAGAGCAGATTGCTGACTCAGTTCAAACCAGATTTCGTATTGCGCTTTTGCCCAAGGATCACGACCTAACCCCATGCCAAAACACACTGCATCGACCTGCTGAATCAGTGCTTGGCGTTGCTCCTGAGTTAAGAGATTGATATCACGCAGCATGATATTCGGTGCACGTGACAAAATCGCAGTATGATGTTTTGCATCACAGATGATCGTCACTTTACCTGCTCCTGCAGCAAATGCTGCTTCTGCCGCCATGATCACTGCACCGCCCATATCAGCATGTCCACCAATCACCAGAACATGACCATAACTGCCTTTATGACCAAAGGCTTCACGCTTGGGCAATTGAATCTGATGTGAGGCAAGCTGGGCAATCGGTTGAAGCTCTGTATCTGTCGGAATAGCAGAAATCAGTTCGATCTTGCCCGCATATTCTTTGCCTTGTCCAGTAAACAATCCTGCCTTGAGCCCCAAACCCGTGAAAGTATAGTCAGCTTTGATCGCAACAGGCAAAGGCTGGCCGGTATTGGCATCCAGTCCACTCGGAATATCGATCGAGATTTTGAGCCCATTTTGCCGGTTAATGCCGTGAATAACATTTTGCCAGTCAGAAGCCAGCTGACGGTTTAGACCAATTCCGAATAAGGCATCGATATAGACCTCATATTCGGATTGAAAATCAAAATGCGAATAAAACTGCACACCAACCCGCTGGGCTTCCAGCACAGCCGATGCCAAATCTTTAGAATTACCTAACTCAGCCGCATAAATATGAGCTTGAAAACCAGCCTGTTTTAAATATTTAGCCACCAGATAACCATCGCCGGCATTATTACCCTGACCACAACAGACCGCGATTTTTTTTATTTTTTGCTGGGAAAATAAAGTGATCAGCCGCTGGCTAATCCCCCAGGCAACTTGTTGCATTAAACCGTAGGAACTATTTTGCTGCTGAAACCAGCGCTGCTCCCATGCTTGTAGATCGCGGCTATGGTAAACTTGTTGCTGCATTTCTTATTCCCTGTCTTTGGTTTATGACAACTCCCGATTCTCACGCGCAAATTCAAGTTTATCAACAAGATCCAGCTGAGCTAAAAGCATGGATTAAAGCGCAGGCTTTAGAATTGGGTTTTTCTGATTGTGTCATTGCCAAACCGGATGCTCAAGCAGAATTAGCACGCTTACAGGAATATCTGGATCGTGGTTATCATGGTGACATGAAGTTTCTGGAAGAGAATTTGGAAAAACGTGCCAATCCCACTTTGCTAGTTCCCGGCACACGCAGCATTATCTGTGTGCGTATGGATTATCTGGTCGAGGTACCAGAACCACGTTATATCTCTTATGCACCCAACTCTGCCATTATCGCGCGTTATGCCCGTGGCCGAGATTATCACAAAACCATGCGGGGTCGCCTGAAAACTCTGGCGACAAAAATCCGGGAAAAAGTCGGAGATTTTGAATCACGCCCATTTGCCGATTCTGCGCCAATTTTTGAAAAATCGCTGGCTGAAAGTGCCGGTATGGGCTGGACAGGTAAACACACCCTTCTGATTCATAAAACATCAGGCTCATTCTTTGTTTTGGGTGAATTGTTTACTTCACTGGAACTGCCCTTTGATGAACCTGCGACGAAACATTGTGGCTCCTGTACTGCGTGTATCGACATCTGTCCGACTCAAGCGATTGTCGAACCGTACATGCTGGATGCACGACGCTGTATCGCCTATCTGACGATCGAATATAAAGGCATTATTCCAGAAGATTTACGACGCGGAATTGGCAACCGTGTTTTTGGTTGTGATGACTGCCAACTGATTTGTCCCTGGAACAGTTTTGCCCAAGTCACCTCGATAGAGGATTTTCATCCGCGTCATGGTCTGGATCAGATGAGTTTACTGGATTTATGGCAATGGGATGAAGCCACCTTTTTAAGTGCGACTGAAGGCAGTCCGATGCGTCGTACGGGTTATCAAAGCTTTATGCGCAATATCGCCATTGGTTTGGGCAATGCGCCCTTTGATGGGCATATTATTCAGGCACTCCAACAACAGCGTGATCAGCATGATGAAATTGTGCAGGTACATATCGATTGGGCCATTCAAGAACAACTGGCAAAATCCAGCTAATTTTTTATCGCCCTTAAAAATATATTTCAACTTTACCTAGATTCACAGTTTCACTTAAAAGCCTTACACACCCGTGTTTCAGACTATGGCATAAATAAAAATAGTCAGAAATGAAGTGGAGGAAAGATGATGTCATCAAAAAATCCAAATCAAGAACTGTTGGAGCAGCTTCAGCATGACCAGCAGAAGCAACAGCAGCAGCAGCCGCAACATGGCCCGATTAATTCCCCAAAAAATAATCAGCATGAACAGGATCAGCGTGTGTTTAACAAGCAGCACCGTAGTGATCTGCATGGCCAGGATATTCATGGAAATCACAGTAATAAATAATCTGGCAACTGAAAAACAAAGCTCACCTCGTGTGGGCTTTGTCATTTATATAAGGTCATATTTTGCTAGTGAAGCAAAAGCTTATTTTTATTAAGATGAACCGAATGATAAATAAGCACAGATAGGGAAAGAGATGAACAGTAGTGATGCGGTACGTAATGATTGGTCACGTGAAGAAATACAAGCTCTATATCAACAGCCTTTAATGGATTTAGTGTTCCAGGCGCAACAGGTTCATCGTGAACATTTCACTGCGAATACCGTTCAGGTGAGCACCCTGCTTTCGATTAAAACCGGTAAATGTCCTGAAGACTGTAAATACTGTTCACAATCAGCGCATTATGATTCCAAACTGGAAGCTGAAAAACGCATTGCAGTCGATAAAGTGATTCAGGAAGCCAAACAGGCGCTGGCATCAGGCAGTTCACGCTTTTGTATGGGGGCTGCATGGCGCAACCCGCATGAACGCGATATGCCTTATGTGCTGGAAATGGTACGTGAAGTTAAAGCACTCGGTCTGGAAACCTGCATGACACTGGGGATGCTAAATGGATCACAGGCTGAACGCTTGAAAGATGCAGGACTGGATTATTACAACCATAATCTGGACACTTCTCGTGAATACTATTCACATATCATCAGCACGCGTAGCTTTGATGATCGTCTGGATACTCTGGATCATGTGCGTCAAGCTGGTATGAAAGTCTGTAGTGGCGGTATTGTGGGTCTGGGCGAAAGTCGTGATGACCGGATTGGTTTGTTATATGAGCTTGCAACTCTGGCAATCCATCCTGAATCTGTGCCAATTAATATGTTGGTGCCGATTGAAGGCACACCGATGGCAGATGTAGAAAAACTGGATGTGATTGAATGGATTCGTACCATTGCCGTAGCACGCTTGTTGATGCCTAAAAGCTATATTCGCCTTTCTGCAGGGCGTGAATCCTTAAGCGATTCGGATCAGGCTTTGGCATTTATGGCTGGTGCCAATTCTATTTTCTCTGGTGAAAAACTGCTGACGACCCCTAATACATCCCAAGGTCGAGATCAGCAACTTTTTGCAAAATTAGGTTTAGTTGCAGAACAGCCAAAACCGAGTGTTCGCAGTCTGGCTACAGATGCCATGGCAAGCTAACAACTGTTTAACTTGATGAACTTGCAGAAAAGTTATGTGCAGTAATTAAAATACCATAACGGGCATTCAGATAATCTCCGACTCGGATTTGATCTACTCCATTAGCATGATGCACCATCAGCGCTTGCGTGACTGCATCATAACTAAAGGAGTCATAACTATCTTGATGCAGGCTGAGCCAGTGCAGCGTATCTGCCAGCTTGCTGTCTACGATATAGGTATCTGCATGAAAATCTTTACTCATATGCCTGTTCATCGTGATGAAATTTCCCTTTAATTTTAACGGAAATTAGCCCATAACAAGCATAAAAAAAGTGAGCCATTGCTCACTTTTCTTGCAAAAACTTTAGTCCTTATTCGTACCGCACTTACGACACTCCCTGTGTTCCCCGATCTCTTGCATTTGCTCATACTCATAAATATGCAAACAAAACAATTTTCTTAAAAGCTGAAGCATCATTGAAACTCCTGTTTAATCATTTTTTTTAATACGCTTCTTAAGATATTCCGTCCTGAAACATCATGATTTTTGACTAAAAAATCATCTCATATTAATTAGCATAATTTTTTCAGTTGTAAAATGCATTTCATCTACTTTTCACTTTTTTTGCAGGTATTCTTTGAACTACATCACAATTATTTCATAAATATGAACTTTTTTTTGATTAAAGAGGATGTTTATGGAATCTAGATAACAAAAGTAATATCTGAGGGAGATGCTTTTTTATTAAGCTGGGAACGAAGAGTATTTATTGAAAGGTAAACCAGAAAAGTTAATTATCAGTAGAGGCAACCATTTTAAGTCCTTCGAGATAAGAGCAACGATCAATTAAGTGAATTGCTTACTTCAGATTTCATAATATCCAAAAACAAAAAACCACCTAGGATTAATACACCTAAGTGGTTGTTTTATATGGTGGGCCCAGACGGACAACAACACTCTCCTACCCTATTGTTTTTATTACACTAATTAATATTAAAAAATTACAGGATACAAGCTAGGATACATGATTCAAGTGTTTATTTTTTGATCAATCGAACTTTTTTCACCACCAAACTCCCCTACCACATCGTCAGATTCATTGGATTTTTACAATACAAAGTTTTTTGGTAAAAAAGGAACCAACATCAATATAATGACAATTATCGATTTTAGTATGCTCTTTTACAATGGTGTGTCCCAGATAAATTTCATCAATATTTTCCACAATATCGTAATGTTCTGAATGATTACGGATACGTCCTCTCCCCCAAAGTGCATTGCTATAAGCAGAAGTTACACCAGAGATCTTATAGTCGCCTTGACTAATATCTTGCTTAAAGGCATTCCAATTATGTATGTCAATGTCTGCGTGCACCACACCAATCTTTTTATGTTCCAATTGAACTTCTATGACTAAAGGTAACTGCTTAAAACGCTCGATAATTTCTAGCCGCTGTGTTTGAGATAACTGATAAAACCATTCACCTCCATTACGTGCATGAATATCTTTTATTTTAGGATCATGAGGTGACTTGAGACACATTTCTTCATGATTACCACGCACCGTATAGAACCAAGGTTGGTCTAGTAATGAAATACACGCTAAGTTTTCTTCACCTCGATCTACAAGATCACCCGTACAAATGAGCACATCATTCTGAAAATCAAAATGAATTTTTTGGAGTTCTTGCATCAAAAGGCTATAACAGCCATGCAAATCACCAACCACATATATATGATCCCTTTGATTTGTATTGATTGTCAAAATAGGAGAATAATTCATTGACTTAAATGATCACCCTTAATTTCAATATGATTAACGACTTAACAGCTTCCCAATCATTAGTACTCGATCAAAGCTATACACATGCGCAAAAGGACTTTCTACACAACGTCCAACTAACGGCAAATTATGATCAGGTTGACCAGTTCTAAGTACAACCTCTGCTGAACAAATCGGACATATCCCTCTAAACCGAGTTACACGTGTTAATTTATTACGCTCTCTATCACGATACATCTCAATATCAGCATGATCTTCATTAAGTGAAATAAAAGTCATAGGTGCCTTAATGACACGATGCTCTGGTAAATTCCATAACGGAATGTACCAATATTTGAATGATAGGTAAGAAAATCCAATTAGACAGACTATAAGCAACAAATCAAGAGTCGTGAAATTTTGTCCTTCACGTACTAAAACTAATGAAAATGCACAAACATATATAGCCCATGAAATAAAACCGCCAAAAAGAACGATTAACATAAACAGTCCTCTTATACTTTTATTTTTCATTTCACCATTTTTAAAAATAAATCGGTAAAACCAGGACAATTTAATTTCTGAAGGATTTACCCGTTCATAAGAAATTTCATCTTCATCAAGCTTTTGATCCTCTTCATTTTGGATCTGAGCATATTCTGTAATATCTAACCAATAACGGCGCTCATTCCCTTTTCCTCCAATTGTATCGTTGGTTTTTACAACTGGAATATAACCAATCTCTTCAAATTTTTTAGTATGTTTTGTGATGACACGATCAAGGTATGCACTTAATTTTTTGTAACTCATCCACTTCCCTAGATCTTTAGAATCCATCGATACAACAGATTGCTGACCATCAAGAATAAGTTTTAGTTGATACCTGGTATACGTTATTGGTTCTTCATTTTGAGCATTTAAAGCATCAATCGATGCTCTACAGATTACTTTTAAGCAATCGTATGCCCTGTTATCTGCTAAGTCCTTCTTTAAAATCTCATCTAACACAATAAAAACTTTTAATTTTAATTCAGACACTTAAACCCCCATTTTACCCGTATTTCCCCTTTATACGGTGTTTGGACAATTAGATCACAAGCATAGTGAATGAGTAAATCAACTTCCTAAAGGATTTTAATCATGACGATGTATATTGCATTAAACGAAAATAATAAATTGGTTAATATTAAGCAGGTTGAACGTGGGCTCGCATGCGAATGCACTTGCTTTGAATGTGGTGAAGCTGTTATCGCTCGTAAAGGTGAGATTAAGGAACATCATTTTGCTCATGCAAGTAATAAAGTAAGCTGTACGATTAACCCTGAATCCGTACTACATAAATATGCCAAAGAGGTTATTCTTGAATCTATGGGACTTATGCTTCCTGCTCTACCTGACTCAGATAGTGAAGCTGCATGGTGGACCTTCGAAAAATTATTACCTGAATTTTCTCTCGGTTTAATTCGCCCTGACCTTATTGGTTATTTTGATGGCGAACCTATTTTAATTGAGATCGCAGTCACTCATTTTATTGATGCTGAAAAACTAAAACGCATTGAGGTTTTTAAATCAAAATGTATTGAAGTCGATTTATCATCACTTCTTAAAAATGATATTGCAATTCCAAGTACAGAAGCCAAACAGCAAATCCTCGAGAACCTAGACAATAGAAAATGGATTTACCCCCTTCCGCAAGAACAATCCACTCAGCAACAAATAGCTTCTACTTCCTTCAAAGTAACCACCACACTACCAGTAACGCCTGAACTACAGAACACCAGTCCGAATTGGCAGGACTATAAATTTAAAGTTAAAGGCATGCACCTTAATGTTCGCCATTTTGCGAGTGGTATGATTTCAGTAAATAGTGCATACAACCCTGCAATCACTGCGATGCTAAAACAATGGAAACGTGAAGGACGCGGCTCATACAATCCTACATATAAATCTTGGAACTACTGGCTCCCATTTTCGGAACAGGTTTTACAAAGACTCAAAGAACTCAATGAATAAAGGCATATTACCCATAAATATTTGCCTAATCACGACAAATGATAAGTACTTAAATTGGGACCTATCTAGCTAAAAAGTAGCTTTAAGTCCCAAATATGGTACTAACCTCACAAGATAAAAGACTAAATAATTTTAAAATTTTCTGGCTCATCCAGATTAAATGGTACGACTCGCAGCTTTGCACCATCCGTTTGCCTAAACTCAAACTCATCTAAAGACCGATTAAACTTTTCAACTCTATAAGGATAAATCAATATTACTTCGCTCTCATGTTCTAAGTAAAAGTGACTGTAAGCAAACATCTGCTGAATATCACTGTCTTTTAAACCGTATCGTCCACTACGATCACTTTGATCAATCAACTTCCATTTGGTATCCATGACAATATTTTTATCATCAGATCGCTCAATAAAAATATCTGGCTTGAGTTTGAAGATATTGCTATTTTGATGTTTACAGATATGTTCCATCGCATGCTGTGTCTTGACCTTAGATTCAGGCAAGTTACGGCGCAGATGATAGGCCACGTAGTGCTCGAACAACTTTTCCATTGGGAACAGCAGGCTCATACCACGCCACTCACCGGACGTTGATACAGGCATATATTCGCCAAGGATTAGCTCAGTCCAAGGCTTAATCTCATCATAGAGCGCAAGTAAGCGTCCTGATTGCCATTGTCTCAAATCCTGCCTTATGTTCTGACTTCGTGGTATTTCACCCGTCATCAGGCGGAGTTCTTGCGCTAATTTCCAATTACTCGCATCTTTAGCCTTTTTACAGACGATTTCCAATGCGGTACGAATCAGCCTATTTTCAGGGCGATTGACCTCATATACATCATGTTCGATTGGGAAAATATGCCTTTTAGAAGGAGGCTGGCGCATGTATTTTACATGCTGCAACTGCCCTCTTAAGAATTTCTGCTCTTCCTGAACTCGATTGTAGTCAAAACGTAAGCCACGTTGAACCAATCGTTCAAAAGAGGCTAAAAACTGGCTGATAATCCACTCATGCAGTGACTGTTTAAAGCGATTTAGGTTCGCCGCACCCGCTTCACGGTAGGGTAAATGCAAAGAAACACTGAGCATTTTCTGAAGCAGTCTACGTTCTTGCTGAATGATACTTTGATCATCAGTCCCACTCATTTCCACATGCTTCGGCAGTATTTCAATACGTGTGCCACATTTGGTTTCAATGACACCCACATACTGATCTAGCTTGATCTTTCTTCGACCTGCCAATTCAAATACTTTCGCGCCGTGCTTTGAAAAGGATGCAGCCAACTCACACAAATGCTCAAAGGCAGACTCAGAAATATAAGCATGGTCTAGTGTCGACTTAGGACAGCCTTCATAAGCGATACTGATGAAGGCATATTCTCGAACTGTAAAATCAGGCATAGATATCCCCGATTAATGCTTAATGATCTTAGTAAAACTTTCAAGTGAATCAAATGTGGAATCAACTAATTCCCAGGTTTTTTGATCTTCAAAGAAGCCTTCTGAACCAGTATCGACATTAGGGAATAAAGCTGATTTTTCCACTACTTTTGGTTTAAGCATGCCATTGGCATTTAAGACCATATTGATCTTTGACCAATCATCAAAAAAGTATTCTTGAAGCTGTGGAATAATCCTCTGCTTAAAAATATCTGCGAGATTTTGCAAGGTTGGCTGATCTTTCAATGACATGAAATTAGCATGACCAATGCAATGATCACGATCCAGCAGGACTTCAATACGTTGATTAATGACCGTTAGTAACTGTTGAACATCTACGTCTTCGACATTCACATCATTTAGTAATTCTGGCTTTGGAGGCATTTCAATAAAGGTAAAGCGACGGCGCAAGGCAATATCTAAACCTGTTAAAGAGCGATCAGATGAGTTCATCGTCCCAATCAGATAAACATTATCAGGCACACAAAATTCTTTTTTAGAATATGGCAAAGTTACAGATAAAGCTTCATCTGCTCCTTCACGTTTTGAATCTTCAATTAAAGTAATCAATTCACCAAAGATACGTGAAATATTACCTCGGTTGATTTCATCAACAATCAATACATATTTATTTTCTAAGTTACTTGAATGCTTAGCTTCTGGCTGTAACAAAGCTGATAGCTTCGATTTATCAACAGCATTTTCTAAGTTATAGACTGTTGATTGAGAGAAAATTTTCTTAAAGTAATCCTCATTTTTCAAACTTGGTGAAAAAGTTTTTAGCCAATTGACCTTTCTGAGCTGATGATATCCAAACTCCTGATTTTCATCATACTCATAATTCCCTGTAACCTCAGCAATTGCTCTAAACTTCAAATTCCCATCAGTAATAACGACTAAATCACCATTCTGAATTTTATTCTTGAAAGTATTCACATAACCAGCAGCTGTATCTTCACTGTCTTTAGGATAATTAACTTCAGCTAATTTACTCTTGATGAACTGTATATTTTCGCACTTACTAAAATTAACTGCATCCCCCCATCCTAGCAGAATGACATTATTGTCTAAACAAGAGCGGTACAGGTCATCTTCAATCCCTGCTTTCCCCAAAGACATCTTCCAGACTTTTTTATTTGATAGGTCAATTTCATCTTCAATATTGGATTGAACATTTCCTTTAGCCAACTCAACGATTTCTTTAAATACCCCTGCTTTAACCGGATATTTTAAATTTCCTTTATCATCCGTTTCAGCACGAATCCCTTCTACAAAATCTTCATAGCTAAAGCTTTGATGAAAGGTGACAAATTTGATTTGCCCTTGAGATTTATATTCATCAAACCGTTTTTTGAGCACCGTGCGATCTTCATCCTCTAATGATTCAAGGGTTTTATTTTCAATAATGGATAGTGCATGGTTGATTGTATGAAATGTCTTACCTGTACCTGCAGCGCCAAATAAGATACGGTTTAAAGGTTGTTGAGTCATGACTTCATCCATTAATTCTTCAGTTTGCTGTTTCTTTTGTTTGTTATCCAGGTAGCCTTTTCTTACCATCGCAAAAAGCTTTTCTACATAAGGGAAAAATTGCTGTTCTCCCTTATCAGCCAATAAAAGAGGTAAAAACTCTGGAAGTGGTAATTTAGGGTATAGATGATCATAGCCAATACGTTTTGTATTCACTTTACTCACAATTGGAATGATGAAAGGATCGTTAAAATCCTGATATAAAAATGCAATCGTCCACTTCAGTCCTTTAGTAAACTGAATTTGGTCAATTGCCTTTAAGTCACGGCGCTGAGCTGCATCTACAATCTCAAGTATTTCTTGCTTGAGTGTTTCAAATGCGAGACTTGCATCATCCCCAAGCCGTTTATTCCATGAATACGGCTTTTCATTATGATATTTGTCGTTATTTCCTAGGCCTATAGGCTCCCAAATATCAAAATAACAAGCAAAGGTAGGATCGCCTTGTGTTGGATCAAAGCTGTCAATTTGCGTAATAAAACATTCTTTATTTTTAGCTTGGTGGTAGTGCTCAAGTGTAAGGTCTTTTAAACGGTCTATTGGCCAAAACTTTAAAAATTCCTTTACTTTGCGCTCAAGCACCGTAGCGTGAGATTGATGTATTTCTTGTTCATACCAATCACAGAATTCCTCAAGTTCTTGAGCCGATTCTATCTCGATATAATAAGCTCTATTACCTAACCACAAGTTTTTACTTTGTGATTTTAATCCACTATGCCGCCCATCATGCTCAGAGTATTTTCCGTTAGGAACTTCTTTCGTGGATTTGAATTGAAATCTATAATCCGTACAACCTTCAGGATCTATTTCAATAAAGAAACTTGCTTTTGAACCCGTCAGCACCAATGCAATTTCACGTCCAACCTCATTGGTAACAACAGTCATCTTTTGACGACTGATATATTGATCAGGATATTTTGCATTTAAAATTTCATCTGCTTCTGTTGGTGTCAGATAGGTCTGCTTAGGATGAGCCTCTATATACTCTTGAACCAATTGATTGCCATATTCGAGTAAAGACATTTCCCCTTTGGCATTTATCAAATGCTGATAGGCTTCAGCATAGTTAAATTTCTTATTCTCAGTCAGAAAATCCAGCATTGTTTTTGAAAAAATTGAAATAATTTTTGGTTGCTGTTGATTTTGATATAAGAAGGCAATCTTCCACTTAACGACAGGTGAAAAATCTAGTGCATCAATTGCTTCTAAATTACCAGCTTGTGCATATTCAATGGTTTCAATAACTCGCTTCTTTACCTCTAAAAAAGCTTGTTCTTTGGTTGAACCATATTTTTCTAACCATGCATAACCATCTTGATAGATTTTTCCTTTGCCATCTTGCTTATCTTCAGTCGCGCTGCGGTGATAAATACCAAATTTAAATGCCGAACCGCCTAAAATATTAGCAATTGGTTTAGTCTCACGTTCCAGCCAATAGGTGAAATTGTCTTTATTTCCAGCTTGAGAATATGCTTCGAGTGTCATGTTCCTAACTCTTTCGACTGGCCAAAGTGCTAAAAATTGATCCCAAAGTAATAGTTGCTGTTGCTCTACTGACACGTTATGCCCCAAATATCTTTTAATGAAATGAATACTGATCAGAATATTACTTTATAGCTTCCGCCAAGCCCCAGCCAATGCTACCCAAGCTTTACTTTCTTTTACCCAAATACGTCTGCAAAACTCCGTCAGGTCATAAAATTACTGGTCTGTTTCTTTTAAGATACCGTAAAGCCTAATGTATCCATCGTATATACGACCCACCACATCTAAAATTCTTTCTGCAAGTACATGATGTTTATCTGTGAATTACTGTGCTCTGACAGTTTTAATCCCATTTTGATTCATAGTTTTTATCTCTTTATAGCCAAGTTTTTACCCCTGATTTAATTAAAACCTTCAACAATGCACAAAAAGCCAGGTACATCACCTAGCTTTTTGTTGCTAACCATTGATTTAAGACTTCTGTTCAAGTTTTAATGAATCACCACCACCAATCTGTGCCGTCGCACTATAAGGAAGCTGTGCATTCACTTGCATCACCTGTTCAATGTGCTCAATACGTTTAGAAATGACGGTATCAATATGGGCCTGCATTTGCTTTTTACTTTCAACAACAGAGGCAACGACAATATGACAACGTTCATTCAGTTTCTTCAACTGTTCTGTCTTGAAATCAAAATGCTTTGCCATTTCTCGGTCAATACCACTCATATAAAGTTTTCGGCTGTCTGATTCCTCTGGGAATTTGTTTGCTATATCCAACATCTGTGGAACTTTTGAAAACATAAAGTCGTCATTTTCGATGTCTTTTCCCAGATCAGCATACATTGCTTCAACTTTCTGAACTTGTTCCTGACTACCATTCTCCAAGAGAACCAAACGCTCTTCAGCGAGTAAATTGACCTCTTTAAGCATTTGCATCATTGAGCCTTGCATCGCCTGAAAGCCTTTGCATCGAGCTTCAATCATCACTGCTTCCAGACGAGCATTGACTTCCATCAATTCAAGCTGAGCATTTTTGACTAGATCGACACGTTCATTTTCTAGTTTAGCAACTTCCACCTTATCTGGATCATAGTTGGTCACTGTAGAGCTTGTAGAAGTCGACGTTGAATATGAGCCACCATATTCACGATCACTTCCACCTCCACTACTTGATGCAGCTCCACCTAAAAAACTGCCAACTGCACTTGCAGCCTTACTAACAAAACCACCAATAGAACTAAACAACCCCATTATATTTTTCCTTATTTCATTAATGCTTTACGCATTTTAAAAATCAATGTATTTACGTCTTTTTCTCGCTGAGCTAAAGCTTCACTATAACTTTGAGCATCCTGCAAACATGATGCTAAGTTCTGCTGCTGAACTTTACGTAATTCTTCACTCATAATTAAAACAACATCATCACGTTCTATTAGCTGTTCTTTGGCTAGAAAATTTGTAATTTCATTCACCATACCTTGCTGCCAAACCTCACTAAAGCGTATAAGCCAAATTTTCTGTGCCGTTGTTTTGGTATTAAAGATGACCTTTTCTAACTGTTGCATAAACTGGTGAACAAGCTTGGTGAGTTCTTGCTCTTTTTCAAGCTTCTCTTGACGGTGTCCATTCGGTTGGAAGGCATAAGTAGTATGAATACCTAAACGCTTTTGTAAATAAAATTGATCTAACTCATTCTGGTACTGCTCAATACATGGCAGAATATCAAGTACAGTTTGTTCATCTATAAGTTTATTTAAGCCAGCATCCAACAAAGGCTGAAACTGTTTTAGTAAAGATAAACGCTCACTGCGCCACTCAGCAAACCACTTGGCTATTTCTTCACTTTCAATGCTATTGTCTAAACCAATCTGTATGAGGTCTTGTTGATACTTATCAACGAGAATGAGATAGTCTTCCGCTGACTTACGTAGAACACTGACTACTGTTCTCACAAAATCTAGGGATTGGTCTAGCCATTCCATTTCTTTTAATGTCTTGGTACATAGCGTTGCAGTATGTTCAGCGAGTAATTCAAAACTTGGGCGTGCTTGTTGTTCAAGCTGAGCGAGTCCAAACAATGTATTGGTCTGTTCTAAATTAGAAGAAATCTGTTGTGACTCTGATAATAGGTTTATTAAATTCGAACGCAACGGCGTTAAACCTAGATCAAGTCGTTTTTTAATCTGTTGTAATTGTGATTCAAGTAACTGCTTTTCTTCCGTAGTGACATTGATACTTACAGGTAACTTTTTGTCTAGTTCTTGATTGAGTTCAACTGTATTTTTAACTAAATCTAAGTGCTCATTTTCCCATAAATCGAGATTGTTTAATAGATTACAAATCCATTGCTGACTTGCTTGACTATACTGCCAAACTGAACTTTGAATTGCACTTAAATTATAATTATTTAAATCAATTCTATAGTCATAATCTGAAGTAAATACATTTATTGGTGCTGATTCTGGTAATTCGGCAATTTGTGACTCTAATCCTACTAACTTCTTTTGCAATTGTATTCGCTTGTAGTAAGCATCGAAAATCTTATTGTATTCATCACATTGCTGTTGAGCTTCATTTAAACGTTCTTGAAAATCATCTTCATCCTCATTATGAAACTTCCCCAGAAAAGGTTCAAAATTTGGAACCCAATCTTGTTGTATAAAAAAGTCTAAAATAGTCTTTGCTTTCTCTAAATTTGTTAGCCGAGGATTATCTATTGTCACTTCTGGATTAGTAAAAAATTTTAAAGCCGGAAAGATCACCCAGGTTGAATGATTCGTCACTCCTGAAAATTCAAAATTTTCTGCATTTTTTTTAAAATTTATAATACCTTGAGTAGAATAGCTAAGACGAGCATTTGTATAAACTTCTATACTTACAAGTTGTTGGCCTGCAAATTTTATAGGAAAATTAAAATCTCTTCGGTCTTTATAGCCTGTAATATTTTCCTGTTCTGAATTAAATTTAAAATAGTTAGTAAGTACATCCCATTGTTTTTTTCCAATCCCATTAGGCGCATATTCTTTTTTTTGCTTCTCCCAATCACCCCAAGGCACATGAGGCATGTATTCAAAATTGGGGAATAAAAATCCATTTCTTTTATCAAAAACAATTTCACGTTTATTTTTGAACCCATACCAATCCTGCTGGCTAATTGCCTCCAACAAAATTTTCTCAGCACCTTCTTGAAAATTTTCTAACTCAGGGGCTAATTGCGCTAGTTTTGCTTGTGCCTGATTAAGCAATGATTCTTGTTTTGCCTTTTCCAACTGAAGCTGACTAACGTGTTCAATCACCTCTGGCGAGCTTTTATCAAATAGTTGAAATTGTAACTCTTTAAGCTGTTGTAACATTGTAGCTCGTTGCTGTTCTAATGCATCTCTTTCAGCATAATTAATTTTAGAAACCGTATTCACATCACCCTCTGTATCTTTCATTCAAGTTTTATTAAAACTTTCACATTTATTATTTACACAATGACCTAAGAGATATAATTCCTTATATCTCCAAATAAAATTGAGTCAAAAATTTCCAATAATTAAAATATAAATCTTATGACTAAAGTCATCACCAATTACGTCGATCCCAATGCAACCATTGTTTAGCATCTAAGGTGATATCACTTTGTAGTTTAAGCATAGTCAGTATGGTGAGTCGATTCTCAGGATCACCAGTTAAACAACTTGCAGAAAATTGGTGGCAATTATCAAAAAATAAGTTGTAATCACGTCTAGAACTTATAAATTTTCTTGCACGTTCAGCAACAACCTCACTGCCTACAGGATCACCATTATTACAAGAGACATAAATGGCATTTGCAGGTGTACCACTAATGAATTCTTGAGGAGTTACACTTTCAATATTTCCATGTTTGTTTAAATGGACAATTTTATTGTTACCAATATAAACACCTGAATGTTCAGTGTTCAAAAATAAATTACAATACACAATTGATCCTGGTATTGGATTTACTCTCATACTCAGATTATTTAATCCATTCGCGACATAATGAGTAGCTACATATTTAGAAACAACAGTGGGTGCAATACTTCCAGATAATGCACCTGTAAGAATATATTTAGCTGAATTTAAAAGGATCGCTGGATCATCTCCTGCTTTCTCAACAATGACCGTTGCCTTCTCAATAGTCTCAATAGTTTTCATTTCAGCATCAAAGGCTTTTTCTTTAGCAACCATCACAGCATATTCAACAACACTGTTATATTTAATAGCATCTGTTGCACTTTTGGCTGTGTCTGTTACAGCATCAATCGCATTACTGAAAAAATCTTTAATTCCCATAACTCCCCCCCCTAATTTAACTTTATCTTTTAAATCGATTTATTCTGCTTACTCACCAACACATCATAAATAATATGCGCAAATTGCTTCATCTTCGCAGGATCACTCATCAACTGTGTCATTTGCTCCATATGCGCTGCATTACTGTCTAATACAGCATCATCAAGCGCCGTGTCAAACTCACCCAGCATGGCCTGTTCACGAGTGTTGTTATGAATCTGTTTCATCATTCGTGTGTTCTCAGACATCTTGTCAGCAATGGTCAGAGCATAGTTGATCATGTCTTTCTCTGTCAGATTGTCCGTCACAAACAGATCATTCATACGGCTTAAAATCTGCGACAAAAAGTCTTCTTTCTTGTCTTTCGGCTTTGCAGTACCCAGTTCATTACCAGGCTCAAGTTTATGCTCGGTACTATCGGCTTTAAGCTGAATATCCTGTTGACGTAACTTGGACAAACGGTAATGCGTCATTGCAACATTGCTTAGATCAACCTCATCCTCTTCGGCCACCTGTTCACGCAGTAATGGGCGCAAGTTACGGGCAAAAAGACTGAGCTTTTCTAACTCCTTGTCGTCATATTCCACGATCTGCGACATAAACTCATAGAAACGGGTAAAACTGCCTAAATCCTTCTTAAAGATTTCCAGCGCATCACGGGCTTTCTTCGCTTCAGCAAATTCGTTTTCCGCATTGGCAATCAGTACGGCGTCACCTGTCTGTTTACAGCGTTCTAAACGGCTCTTGGTGACATCATAATCATTGATGGCTTGTTTATAGCGATGCTGCCAACGTTGTAAAGCGGGCTTACAGATGTTAGCGAGAGCTGCACTGGATTTATTTTTGCTGTAGAAGGCCTCAACGAACTGTTCTACCTCAGTCCAGAGGAAAATGCCTGAGGCTTTCAACTTTTCAAACAGATCATAAACCTGATCAGGATTGGATACATCCGCCAGTTCCGCCGTTTGATAATATGGCTGGAAAGCATCCAGTATATCTTGCGGTTCATTAAAGAAATCCAGAACAAAGGTGCCAGTTTCTGCTTTACCCGGATAAGTACGATTCAAACGAGATAAGGTCTGTACGCATTCCACGCCACCCAATTTCTTATCGACATACATTGCACACAGCTTCGGCTGGTCAAAGCCGGTCTGGAACTTGTTTGCCACAATCATTACCTGAAAGTCATCGCTATCAAATGCCTTACGCATTTCACGACCTTTCATATTCGGGTTCATATTGCTTTCGGTAAATTTTTGACCTAACAGATGGCTACTGTCTGCATCATTGGCATTAAATTCTACATCGCCTGAGAATGCCACCATGGCTTGAATGTTGGCATAGTTCTGTTCAGCAATGTATTTATCAAAAGCCTGTTTATAACGCACCGCTTCTTTACGAGAACTGGTCACCACCATGGCTTTGGCTTGTCCACCGAGTAAGCCCATAATATTTTTCTTGAAATGCTCAATGATGATATTCACTTTTTGCGAGATATTATGATCGTGTAAGCGTACCCACTGATTCAGCCTGGTCTTGGCTTTCTTGGCATCGACCTGAGCGTCTTTTTCTTCGATCTTCTGCTTGAGCTTGTAGATGACTTTATAGTTGGTGTAATTCTTCAGTACATCCAAAATAAATCCTTCTTCAATCGCTTGGCGCATCGAATAGACATGGTATGCCACAGGAATATTGGTTTTAGACGGCGGCATGCTTGGATCAGGCAAGCGACCAAACAGTTGTAAGGTTTTATCCTTTGGTGTTGCAGTAAAGGCATAGAAGCTTAAGTTTGCACTGCCCTTACGTGATGCCATCACTGCATCGAGTACATCTTCAGAAGAAAGCTGTTCATCTTCTTCACGCTCTTCAATCATCAGGGTTTCTTTGAGCTGACGCGCCGTGGAACCGCTTTGGGATGAATGGGCTTCATCGGCAATGACGGCGTATTTACGTTCTTTTAAACTGGTGCTGTTTTCAATGGCACGCAGTACAAACGGGAAAGTCTGAATGGTGACAATAATGATCGGCTGCGCCATTTCCAAGGCTTTGGCCAGTTTCTCGGATTTTGAGCCATCACCTTCTTTATTGTTAATCCGTCCTACCACGCCGTCGGCATGTTCAAACTGGTAGATGGTATCTTGTAGCTGTGCATCCAGAATGGTTCGGTCTGTCACCACAATCACCGAATCAAACATCTTTTTATTATTGGCATCATACAGACTGGAAAGCTGATGCGCCGTCCATGCAATCGAGTTGGATTTCCCCGAACCGGCACTGTGCTGAATCAGGTATTTTTGCCCTGTGCCTTCTGCCAATGAATCTTGAACTAGGTTATTCACCACTTTCCATTGGTGATAACGGGGGAAGATCAGGCTTTCTTTTTTGTATTTACGCCCTTCCCAGTCTTCCTTTTCTTCAATCTGTAAATGAATGAAGTTACCCAAAATATTCAGCAAGCTATCCGGGGTTAAGACTTCATTCCATAAATAGCCTGTGGCGTATTCATTCACATCTTCAGGCACATCATTGCCTGCACCTTGTTCCTTGGTGCCTTTGTTAAATGGCAGGAAGTAGGTGCTGTCACCATTCAAATGCGTCGCCATATAGACTTCATACTGACTCACGGCAAAATGCACCAATGCCCCGCGTTTAAACATCAGCAAGGGTTCAGGCTTATTGGTTTCAGGGTCTTTGGGCAATCGGGTTTTTCGGTACTGTGTCATGGCATTTTGCACAGCCTGTTTAAACTCGGACTTGAGCTCCAGAGTTGCCACAGGGAAGCCATTGATAAACAGTACCAGGTCGATGCGCCATTTCTTGGCTTGTTTGCCAGTTGCCTCTAATTCGGCTTTGGATGTATATGGGCTATACACCAGTTCAGGCACCACACGGCAGATATTTTGCTGATAGCGCTGATTCAGTTCGGGGTTTAAGCCATGTTCAGGTTTAAACTGACAGAATGAAAAGCGTGTGCCACGGGTCTTGATACCATGACGGAGTATGCCCAATGTGCCATAACTGCGGGATTCAACATCGGTGGCATTGATATCGGCTTTTTTAAGCTGAGCCACCACGGTATCTAAAAAATGGCGTTCGGTATCATTCGGGAAGATGTTTTTAAACTTCTGCCACTCTTTGTCTTGGGTCTTTTGTACGAAGTCTAAAACATCCTGTTCATACAAAGCTTTTTCACGGTCGTAGCCTATACCTGAACCCACAAGCCAACCATGGCTTTGCATTTGCGCAATAATATCTTGCTGGAAGATGGTCTCTAAAGTTGCATCCGATCTCATTTTTCCCCGACCCTCTCAATACTCAAATTTCTTTATTACTGTTCTATCTGCCAAATAGGATGGCTTTGCCACTCTTCAGGGAAGCCCATCGCTGTTTTTGATATGTTGTGATGTGTCAAAAGCAGATCAACCAGACGTTTACGCCATGTATGTTGTGGGGCGATTTTGTCCATGAAATAAAGCAGAAATACCAGACTGTTATAAATCTTTCGCTCTGCCGAGTTACTAGGTTCAAAATTGCATTGCACCCGAAGCCCCATCGGCTTACTGCGCGGCTTGGCAATGGTTTTAGTGAATTTGCGGTTCCATAGTCTTGAATGATGGGCACAGGTATTTCTTAAGTAGACAAAATGCTGTAATAAGCCTTCAAACTGTTTTTCATCGCAATCAAAATGACTGGAAATGGCTTTACGTGTCTGAATCGGTGCCAAGAGCTGATACCATTTGGACAGTTGCCCAAAACTCATGACTTCGCAGGTTGCCCAAATCGGTGGTAATTCAGGCTCATCATAGGTACGTTTATAGTGTTCGATAAAGACTTCATCTGCCCGGGACACTTCAGTTTTCAGTGATTCGAGTAAGCTTTGCCATCTAAAGGTGGGTTTAAAGTATTGCCCTTGCAGATAGGCGTGACAGCCATGCCGATGTGCCAGTTCATAGGCAAAACGGGTACGAACGGCAACTTCCAGGCGTTCTATGGCATCCAGGATGAGTAGCCTTAATTCACGATCAAATACATACAGCGCTAACACCTGTTCAAAACTGGTATCTGGTTTAAAGCAATGTGGTGAATGGGTGTATTCAAACGGAAGCCAGTAGGCACCTAAGCGATAATAATTGATTTGCTCTAGGTAAAATTGTGCATCTTGCTCATTGGCAAATTGCATGCCACGCGCTTTTAATAGCTCAATTTGTTCAGCAAAGGTTTTGGCAGGCTTGTTAAAAGATTTCATAGATGGCTTGCCCTGATTGTTATATTTTTTAGGGCTCCAGAAACAAGTAACCCGACAGTTTGAGGATGCAATTGCTTGCCTAGCCTTGTCGGGTGTTGTTGAGCATATAGTGAATCATTGCAATTATTTATGCAATGATTTTTTGTATCTGCTTGATTCCACATTTGTTTGAGGCAACTGAGAGTATTCATGCGCTAAACTCCGTTTTAGCCTCATTGAGGTGTTGCCAGTTGTGTACGTCAATTTTTCCTGTAACCGCAGATGAAATAAGGGCTGTACGGCGTTCTTTGAGTAATTTAATTTGATCAGTTGCTTTTGATATCAACAAATCAAATTTAGCTTTTTGTTGTTTTATGAAAGCATCAATAGCTTTCCTTTCTTCCATATCTGATGGAAATGATATCTTCAAGTTTTTTAGAGCTTCTGCCGTTAATTTTGGCTGTGCTGATCCACTCACCAAAGGACTAATATCAATAATTTCAATTAACTCAGCCCAATAGTCAGCTAAACCATCTTGAGGATGTAAAATATGAGCATGGTTATTTACCCAATATTTGCCATAAGCAGGAAATGCTAAAGGCGTATTCCTATTAACGAGATTAGCTCCATCTTCACCAACTAAGACGTTTGGCTCATCAAAGATATAATCATCAATATAATCAATTACACCTGATGCACCGTAATAGCGATAATCACCACTAAAGTTACCTCGTTCTTCAGCACTAAGAGGTATCCGTTTATAATCTTTGTTTTCCAAAATAAATTTAATAGGACTAATTTCCCAATGCTCAGGCACTTGCCCTAACCATTCCACACCTGAATCTTTCATCGCTACATCAGGATTTAAACCTTTGGTGACGGCATGGCTAATTACCGCTTGACGCTTTTCTTTCAGTAGTTCAATCAGCTTTTCTTGTTTAGCAATTAAGCTGTCAATTTTTGCAGTTTCATGGTCGAGGAAATTGGCGATTTTTACTTGTTCTACATATTCAATACTTGGGATAGTAATATTCACCAAATCAGATGAATTAATAGCTGGATAGCTTACACCTACTGAACGAGCCACAACTTCTTTGATAAACCCTTTAGCCCTTAAACAATATGATGCGAAACTTTTATACAAGTATTGATTAGGACGAATAACAGCAAATCCTGTTGAAACGATTAGATTTTCAGGAGGATTGTTAATAGGTGCTATTGCTTCTAAATAGGTGCGAACTGTTGAAACAATCACATCACCATCTCTAACGATACGTCTAGCTCGTGACGGTGCATCCTTAAAAATCATTGTTTCAATTTTAGAAATACCATCAACTGCTGAAACACTACCAATATCAATATATTGAATCTCTGCATCTTTAGCTGTTGTTTCAGGTAAAACCTCATCATTGTAAGTGCATAAATATTTCAAAGGTTTTGAATCCCAATGGCGAGGAATTTCACCTAACCACTCAACACCTGAATCTTTATATTCAGCATATTTCTGATACTTCGCCATTAAGAATGCACCTCTTGAAGCAGTGCCATAATTTCACGGCTGACTGCATCCAAATCTGCATCAATTTCCGCTAAGTCACGTGGTGGTTCATACACATAAAAATGACGGTTAAACGGAATCTCATAACCGACAATACCAATTTCGCTATCTTGTGCATCACGCTTATCGGCATTAATCCATGCATCAGGTACATGCGGTTGCACCTCACGCTTAAAGTAAGACTCGATTAAATCGGTGGTGCTTTGGCTTGGGTCAAGGGCAATGTTTTCCGCATCACGTAAATCACCATCCTGCACAAATTCAACCACTTTTCCTTTATAAGCAAACTGACCATATAAAGGATTAACTTTGATCTTTAATACTTTATTGATGACAGGTTCAGCTTCGGCATTTTTCCACGTGATTGCATCCAGGAATTGCTTCTTCTCTTTAGTTTCCAGTTTCACATTAGCATCTTTTAACGCTTGCTTGAGTACATCATCAAAAGCATTAAAGTCATCAAACTGCGCCGTGCCGATCTTCGCTTGTAAACATTTCGCTTTGTTTAATAAGTTACGCTGTTCCAACCACAATTTTGGCTCAAGCACGGTCTTAATATCTTTTTCTTTCAGCTCGCTAAATTCCGCTTTAATCAGCGCACGGATTTCCACATCAAACTCATCAAGCTGACCATAGCTGTCTTCTGTCCAGTTCGTAGCGTATTGCTCATGAACCTTTTGCATCACTGCATTAAACGGCTTCGGGGCAAAACGTAACGATGCCACGGCGTCATCACTTACCTGAGCAGATAAACGCAAAGGACGCTCAATGGTCACACGGCGGTAACCAAACTCGTAGCTGTTAAAGATTTTACTAGAAAAGGTTTTAGCAGCTTCATTTTTAGGATTAGCCGATTGACGACCACGATTAGATTTAACCTCTGCGGGTTTATCCAGTTCACGTGCATCCGTCACTTCAAAGTCACCATAACTGCGGGTAATCATCGCAATATCGTCTTCGCTCATTTCATTACGTTTAGAGCCAAGAGACTTACGCATTTTGCTGTACAGGTTGCTACCGTCAATCAGCTGTACTTTGCCCTTACGTTGAGTCTCTTTTTTATTGCTGAGTACCCAAACATAAGTCGCAATACCGGTGTTATAGAACATATCGGTGGGTAGCGCGATAATCGCTTCCAATAGATCGGCTTCTAAGATATAACGACGGATTTCACTTTCACCACTGCCTGCACTGCCTGTAAACAACGGCGAACCATTCAGGATAATGCCGATACGACTGCCCTGACTATTGCTGTCAGTATCACGCATTTTGCTAATCAGGTGCATCAGGAACAGTAAAGAGCCATCCGATACACGTGGCAAGCCTGCACCAAAACGACCTTCAAAGCCTTTTTGCTCATGCTCGTCTTTGATGTCCGATTCGATCTTTTTCCAGTCCACCCCAAATGGCGGGTTAGACAGCATGTAGTCAAACTTCTCATACGCCAACTGGTCATTGGACAGCGTATTGCCGAGTTTGATGTTACGCACGTCCTGACCTTTAATTAGCATGTCTGCTTTACAGATCGCATAAGACTCTGGGTTTAACTCCTGACCAAAAACCCGCATCACCGCATCAGGATTATGCTCATACACATATTCTGAACCTGAGGATAAAAATCCACCCGTACCCGCCGTCGGGTCATAAATTGTGCGGATGATACCGTCACCATTCAGAACGTCATCATCCTTGCTGAATACTAGGCCTGTGGTTAAACGAACGATGTCACGCGGGGTAAAATGTTCCCCTGCGGTTTCATTTGAACCTTCGGCAAAACGGCGGATCAGTTCTTCAAACACCAAGCCCATTTCATGGTTAGATATATTTTTTGGACTGAGATCAATTTTAGGGTCTGAAAAATATTGAACGACTTTGTAAAGCAAGTTGGCATCATCCAGAAGACCAATAAATTCGTCGAACTTGAAGTGTTCAAAGATTTCACGTGCGTCTTTGGAGAAGTTTTGAATATAAGTATTGAGGTTTGAACGGATGTCCTTTTGACCCAGGCTGCCTAAATCCAGTTCTGAGGTATTGAAAAATGACAAACCACCTGTGGCTCTGAGCAATATCTTTTCTTTAGCATCTTCAGGAAGTTGCTTTTCTTTTTGTTTTTCTTTTTCATTAGCAACCAACACATCCGATTTGGTAGGCGCCAATACACACTCCAGACGGCGAAGCAGTGTAAAGGGTAGAATCACACGACCATATTGCGATTGTTTGAAGTCACCACGCAGGAGATCGGCAACCGACCAGATAAAAGCTGCTACTTGTGAAAAATTATTATTTGTCATTAAAAAATACCGCTAGCACTCAGGCTATAAAAACTTGAAATTTATAGTTTCATTGTGCCTGATTTACAACATGTTTTGCTAGAGATAGACTGTACAAAAGAATATTAATTAGTATGCCTATGAGTTTTTTAAGTATTATTGAAAATAAAGAAATTTTTAGCTTTATGCTCAATAATGAGCAATGGGACAGATTGAAGGTTGATATAAAATACACCGATCATTAAAAGTTTGTTCTAGTAAGCCCTTCACGTCTGTCCATACCATTTTGGTACTCCCTCGAACCTATCAAGCTCTTTATCGTGAAGGTATATCACCAATCTAATTCTGGCTTTGCGGTCTTTATAACCAGTTTTTGAGTTCGTTTATTATTACCTGAGGCTTTTTTGCGAACTTTACCTTTGAGCTTAAGCAACTGTATCGGTGAAAATGATACTTCAGGTATCAATTGATCTAGATTACCCAACATATTGAGCGCACCTAAAATAGCGATCAGCTCTACTAGTCGAACGTCGCCTTTCTCCGCATTAAGGACAGCTCTCCGACTAATCCAAGCTTTATTAGCAATCTCCGCTTGTGTCATATCTTGATTCAATCGGATGCGTTTTAGGCGCTCACCTATTACTGACGCAATATATATCGGACTATCATTTTCGGAATAATTCATTATTTATTATCCTCATCTAGCTATGTGTTGTGCCGCCGTCATATAAAAATCTAGTCAAAATACCAAAATCTTTAGATCCAAATATGGCACAGCTCTCATGTTAGTTGCCAGTTCTTTGTTAATATCTATGCCTAACTAAATGCGCATTTACCCTAGCTAAAACTGAACATAATGAACGTCCCATCATCAGTTTCCGATGGACTCAATCTTGGCCGCTCTTCCGTATAAATAAAATAAGAAAAATACAAAACACAGTTAAACCAGTCACATTCAAAAACAAAGAATCAATAACTTAAATAAAAAAATCTATCTAAGCAAACCCTTAGCCTAGTTTAAAAAGAATTCAAATTCATCAAAAACCACTCACATTTATAACCATTTTCTTGATCTTTTTTTTGAAATTAACTTTTTAAGCATGTCTCTATATACATTAAAAAAAATAAGGAGCATGAATATGGCATCTAAACAATCAGGTCAGAAGAAAAACGCTAAAGCAAAGTTTGACTCACATCAGGTCACCCTTACCCCATACCCACCTTTAAGTAAAATTTACAATTGCTATGCACAAATCTTAAAGGCAGCAAAATTGCCTTCAATTTATCAGCCAGATATCAAGTTACTTTATCCCTCAAAAATTTCAGAGAATGAGTTCTTCGTCTTGGATAACTTCCTGCTTCTATATACTTCCAAAACACAAAGTTTATCCATCAATGCACGCTATATTGTGCAAACCGACATCGACCTACCTCTGCTCAAATATCAACTCAGTACACGCTTATTCAAATTAATCATGGAACTTAAAATTACGATCAACCTTATCCAGCCAAATAGCTTATTACATGCACTCAATACCTCACTTTCAAAAAAAGCAATTTACGATTTAAACGCTCTTTATCATGATAAACCACGCTGTGAGTTATCGCTTGATTTGCTCGCAAAAATTATCGGCTGTAGTCGTAATCAGCTCTTGCATCAACAAAAAAAAATCCATTCTAGTTACACCGAAAAAATCCAGCAACTCACTGAAAAATGCGAAGCACTCAAACATTCTGAACCGAGCCCAAACCTTTTTTGGAGAGCGCAACATGCAGGCTAAGCAATTAATTCAGCGCCTTTTAGAGCAAGAGTTCATACACGATCATTATGCTGAAGTACTTGAGCAATACCTAAATCGCACAGTTGATATTCCTGAACTGAAGCAGTTATTAAAGCTCGATAATGAGATAGAGCAGAATCACCAATCACTGTTTCTACCTGCTCCACCTTCTGTTTCAGCACATCCTATTTGTGCGTATATTTATTCAGTACAACAGCACTCCCAGCATTCTGTTATACAGCGATGGTCAGTCCACAATTTACATGCTGTCTGCATTCTTAAATCTATTCCAAATGCAGGTAAAAAAGACCATCAAACAACGATTATTAAAGTACTTGATCGATTTAGGTTAGCAAATGAAGCTTATGCTGCATCGCAGCAAGCAACACAGCTCAGTAAGTCTCAACAAAAATATTTATGGCTATGGCAACAACTTCCTAGCGATAAAACACCATTAGCTGAGTTTGTAAAGAGCTTACGCAGCTTAGAAACCAATTCTAATCTGAACCGTTTTCAATATTTATTGATTCTTGATCTACGGCGTTTTTATGATTATGTGTTGGCACTGAAACCTAAAAAAAATTATTCAGCACCGCCCAAACACATAGATGAACCACATTATCTAGATGAGTACGGTGCAATTTTATGCTGCCCACAAGACATACTACAAAAGGAAGATCCTGCTCTATATTACGAGAAATTACAGGATGAACAGCCAAATCAGCAATACTCCATCAATACAGCACAGGTATCGCCATTAACAAGCCAATCTAGTTTTTTACAACATAAAATTAGCCAGCTCACACAACAACACATTATTAGACAGCAGCATGATTTTATGTGTAGCAAGCATTATCCAGACTTCAATAGCCTGAGCTTACTTGTACAACATTGTCATCAACTCTATTTAAATCATCCAGAAAAAAACAAAGCATATCTTTTTATCTTACTCAGTTTCTTGAGTGGTGTTCCTATTGAGCAATGGCTATATCTACAATCCAGACAACGCTATGCACTCAATAAACGACAGAAGGTCATTTTTGAAAACGATCAATATTTTCTACGTTCCAAATTCACACTGTTTGAGGACTCTGCTTTTGAATACAAAGACCAATTGCTTAATCAGGTGACCCATTTCGATTTGCCTTTAGTAAAAGAGCTGGTAGAGGGTTTAAGACAACCGCCAACAGTGAAGCAAGAACAGGTCGCACATGCATTAAAAAAATGCCGTGAAGAACTCTTCATTCCGTCGTTATCAACTAAAAAAATAAGTGTTTTATTACATCACTGTATTTACCATTACACTCAAAATGAACAACTAGCCGACATTCTTACAGGCATCGATGCAAATCGATCAGTTTCTATTTCATATTGTTCGTATCCAATCTACCGTTTGCAGCAAAGCTATCAGGGTACAGTACAACAACTATCAAATGATTTAGCAAAAGAAATCCATGTCATTGATGATGATCGAGAAAGATTTGGTAGCTGTAAAGCGCCGAAACCTGCAACAGTGACGGCGATATTTGCATATTTACAACATCAGATTATTCAAGCTAAACACCATGGGCAAATGCTTGAGATGTTCAATCATTACAATGTCTGGCTGTGGCATATTTTATTATTGTTCAGTGCTGCTCGACCTGTCAGCGAGTTCCCGGGTTTCTTAAAAAATTTCGATTTAAAACAACAGTGGCTTTGGATTTCTGATAAAGAAATTCACTCAAGAACGGATGATGGGCGTTTAATCCCATTATGTGATTTTGTTGTGAAGGAAATCCGCTTATTCATTACCTACTTAAATGAATTTAAACAACTACACCCAGAGCATCAACCGTATATTCAAGAAATTTTAAGCAGTAAAAGACCCCTTCTCAGTGTCTATCAACATGGTCAATGGCAAGCCCTCAGCCCTCATTTAGTCAACAGTTTCACTCGTATTATGCAACTTGATCATGCCAATTGGCTTAGGCACACAGCTCGTGCATATCTCACCGAAAAAGCAGATGAAAACTTCATTCTGGCTTTGTTTGGGCATGAGCAAAACCAACAAGAAATGGGGCAAAAATTCTCAAGTCTTTCGCTTCAACAATATAAAGAACTCGCCAACTGCCTCAACGATATGCAGCACGCTTACCAAATTGATGGGATGTATGAACATGCTTAAACAAAAACATTATGCACATGAGCGCCGTGCTAAAGATAGAAATAAAAAACAAATGAAAGAGCGCTTACATATTCAATTGATTATTGAGGAGTTTCTCTCCCAAGAAAAATTACAACAGGCACAACAATCACAAAATTTCCCAGATCTCTATAACCAAGTGATTCAGCACTTAGAGCAACAAAAAGTAAGCTTTTCTTTAAAAAAGAGCTTTTATCAGCACTTCCGCAAACACATCATTCAATACAATCGCACCAATGATGCAGACTTACCACTGCCTACGCAGCACCTCGCTTCTATTCAACGAGCCTCTTTACTCTTTAATGAATCTTGGTTAGAGAATTCGAAATATCTCACATATTTAAAAGAGCGACTCTGGCGTTATTGGCATACTGTAGAATATTTTTCGGATGATGAAATTGTTGGCAATCTTCTTATAAGTGCAATCCTGTACGGCGGACTTTCACATCATTCAAGCTTGAATGCTTTACTTGAACATCTCAAATCTGATGAAGCAATCTACCATCTTCAGACCTTACAACTTCCGCTTCTATTCTTAGAACCTCAATCGCCGCAATATGGTGATTTATATGATCCTAAACAAACCTTAAGGAAATCTCGAAATTTTGTACCAGACCGGCTAACACAGCTCTGGATTACTCGATTTAAGACACAATTAATAGATATCCAACACGATTGTTACACTTATATCCGTTACGTTTTTAATGCCTTAGAGCTTTCTTTTAACCAGAAGAAATTTAATCAGCTTTTACAAACCTCCAGTCATTCATTTATGCAACTAGACAAGGTCAAATTAAGCCCTGCGCTTGCACAGTGTTTAACTGAAGAAATAGAAAGCTGTGGCTTAAGTCCAAGTGCTTTTAAACGCTATCTCTCACCTCAGCTAATACTTGACCACTCCGATCAAACTGAAGAACCACAGCCCCAAAATATCAACAACAGAGTAAAAGAGGAAAAATTACACACTGAAGATCCTCTTGAGGCACTTACTGCTTTGCATAAACAAATTTTGACATTCTTTAAAAATAGGCATAAGACTACCTCGGATCTATGTAACCTGCTGCACAGCCAACATGCCTATCTTCCAGAAAATGCGAAACGGCTTGGGCTTTGGCTATTTAGCTTATTTCGTCCGACTACAGAAGATATTAAGCAAATCACAGAGCTTTATCAGCTCGATCAAAACAAGTACTTACTCTATATCAATCATCAGCAGAAGATTCGTCATTCTTCAATCTATAGTTATTACACCAAACTTGCCGAGTCATGGTTATTACATAGCACCGATTTTATAGAAGAATGCAATCTCAATGATCACCTAGAAGTGATCTACAAGCGTATGTTAAACGGCGTCGGTAAATCTAAATCACAAAAATTTGATCTCTTAAAACGTTTTCATCACTTTCAGCGTGTCATATTTGATGCTGATGTGTTCCCAATGCAGAATGAAAGGTTTCATTTAAGCTCACCGAAAGCCGAAATCATCTCTGCAAAAATATTCCAACAGATGCTTGCGCGACTTGAATACTATAAAAGCCCAAGCTATACAGCCCATGATTTAGAAATGCTCAGTATCGTATATACGATAGCGTTTCGTACGGGCATGCGGATTAATGAAATACTCGGCATGCGAATCAAGGATGTTGAAGGTATTCAAGCCAGTTCAATTTGGATACGTCCATATCGTGCAAAGCATCAACAACATTTACTTAAAACAGATAGTGCTGAACGCAATCTCAACGTTCAAATTCTACTAACTCAAGAGGAGCATCTTAAATTTCAACATTACTGTCAAGTACGGCGCCGTGCTTATAGGCCCAGTCAATACTTGTTCACGATGTGGAACAGTACTGAACGCCTTAAACCTAATATGGTGACACTTCCTTTTCAACGCATCCTAGATGCAATATTGCCTGGTCATCGTTATTCTTTTCATTCTTTACGGCATACTGCAGCGAATAACCTCGCTATAATTTTGACTATGGACTACGAGTTTGTAGTTGCATTCACGGACTATTCAAACGATCATTACAACCTCATCAGAAGTCATCTATTACGCTCTAAAGCACCACAAGACAGCTGGTATTTAATTGCGCACCTGCTCGGTCATATTGAACCAAACGAGACCTTCCGAAGCTATATCCATCTCAGCTATGTGATGGCAGGTTTTCAATTACGTCAATTTGATCTGATGCTTTCCACCCAAATTATTCAAAAAATCTGTCCAACTTTAATAACGCCGTTGAAACATGCTCAAGAGATCCACCTCAGCAGTTTTGACACTCAAATGCTTCAAGCGACTCATGTAATACCATTAGGCATAGATAAACAATCAAGTATGCCAATCAATAAAAAAGAAATTCAGCAAAAACCTACTGATGATTGCATCTATGGTACTGCTCGATCAGAATATCCGTCTGCACTGATCATAAAAATACTCAAAGCATTAGATCAATCTTATACACCTGAGCTTCTGTCTCAAAAGTATGACTTTCCAATTAAGACACTCATGCTGTGGCAACAAAATATACTTAAGCTCAAACAACTCAAAAATCGCAAGAACCGACCTCGCTTCATTATTGATGCTGATAAATCACAACGCATACTTCCACATATTGAAACCAAGGAAGAAAAAATAGTCTTAGAGTATTTTTTTAAACGGCTTAATAAATTGAAAAGTGATGATGCAAACATCTTAAATGCACTACATATTTTTGAAATGAAAGCCAACATTTCACATGCTGGATTAATCTTTAATAGTGCTGATATAAGGCTAGCAAATCGATTTTTAACAGGAATTTATTCTTTATTTCCAGAAAAATATTGGCAGATTGCTATATCTTCTGAAATCTCTGAGGAAAAGCTCATGGAACGACTGCAGTTTAAATTTCTATCTTGCAGCATGAACAGCAGTCTAAATAATTCTTTTAAGTTTGAGCTAGTATCCCAAAACAATGGAAAAGCACTAACCGTCTTACGCTATTGCATGTTGGTTTTACTGATCCTGTGTACGCCGTCGCAACCTAGATCATAGCTGATCTGGCTGATAACCTGAAAACTCATAAAAGTCATGCAACAATTGAGCATAGACATCTGAAAAATTTATTAAGTTTTCTGGTTGTAAACCATAATGGTCAAAATAGCGATCATCAATGAAATAAGCTAATCCTATGTGCGTGTTGAGATAGGTTGATACGCCCAGTTGCCGACAAAAGTCAGGATTATATTGCAACTGTAATTGCGTATTACAAATAATTTTTGAGGCTACAATTTTAGCTACATTGCGAATATTGAGATGGCGAATACTAGGATGCATCGATGTCACAATTCGACTCGAAGAATAATCCATCATGATCGTTTGGCCTTCAATTGATTTAGATTTTTATCAAGTAATGATTTAGTTGCTTCTCGTTTAACAAGTAAACATCTAAACTATATCTATATTTATATAAAAACATGACTAAAACGTCAAGTTTTTATTGTCTATTTGGCGGTAATAATGACACTTGAATTAGACTCGAATGAATTTAAGATTCGATTGAAAGAAGTCAGAAAGCTACGAAAGCTGACACAGCAAGAACTGGCGGAAAAAACGGGAATACCCGTAACCTCTATTGCGCATTTTGAGTCGGGCTCACGTAAACCTTCTTTAGAAAATTTTTATAAGCTCATTGTCGTACTTAATATATCAGCAGACTACATCCTAGGACGAAGTGAAGATATGAGTGCGTTAGGTGTTGATCCCCTTGTGAGCACCCTGCAAAAATTACCTGAGGTAGAGCGGAGAATGATTGAGAAATTCGTTATTTCTTTAGGTCATAATTAGATTCGACCCAGCATATAAAATCTGACGACTTGAAAATTAAAAAACCACCTAACGTGGTTTTTTTAAGGATCAAAATAGCTTTTTCCTCGTGAAGTACTTTATTTAAAGTAAATTTAAATCTTGGTTTTATAAAATCACCTCTCTAACCTTGCTCCATTATCTAAACGTTCCTATATAAACCACTTTATTTTTTATTACTAACAGAAGATCTATTATTTTTCTGTATTTCATACCAATTGAACACCTCCATATAATCAAAGTAGTTATGCGCTTTTTCACCATCTGACAGCTTAAAAGGTCTTGGAAAATCGGGATTCTTTGCGATCAAAAAGTTTAGTCCCGTCCTCGATAATCCTAATTTTTTTGCTACATCATTAAACTTTAAAGCGAACGGTTCACTTGCTTGAATTACAGTTGATTGTGGTATATTCATTTCCAACATAAGTATTTTTTCAAAAAAAGAAAAAATCATAGCAAACTAAAAAAAATATTTTTCCAACCGTCTCGATTCGTTCAATTTTGCTCAAAAATCAGAATGAAATTCATTTATGCACCACTGAAAAATCTCATCAACATCAAAGTACATCACTGCTTGTCGAGTCTCTCGATCTCTCATGGGTTTTGGAAAATTAGGAAAGGCATTTAGAAGTTTGATGAGTTGCTGACGATTAATTTCTAAAATTTCACATACTAAACTACTTGAACAACGCCATACATTTTCTTCACGAAGTTTGATTAAAGTTGGATTTATGTTCCTATGGGGATTTAGTAAAGGTTTCATAAAGTTATTACACCTATCAAAACCAATTAATATACACACATTAGAAAAATGACATCTTCAACCGTCCTATTTGGCAAAAAAAAAAGCCGAAAATAACGTTTCGGCTTCTAAAATTATAACAAGAACACGCTAATCAAATATTCTTTCGCCGCAGATCGAATCCAAGTGGTCAGCCCAAAATTGCATAATATCCACCCTTTCCCTTAAGTGAGCACCTTTATCATAGGCACCCTTCACACCTGACTTTTGATGAGACAATGCTGATTCAATCACTTGCTCTTTGTCGCTAAAAACATCATTCAAATAGGTACTCGCAATGTGGCGAAATCCATGAGGATCTTGCTTCCCCGCATACCCCATTCGTTTCAATGCTGAATTGAAGGTCACGTCAGATATAAATTTTTCATTTGAATTACTTCTTGATGGAAACAAATATTCATTGCCATCCCCTGAAATCTCTTTTAATCGAAGCAATAATTTAATTGCTTGCTTCGGTAACGGTATCGCATGAGCTATTCTCCTTTTCATAATATCTGCAGGTCTAAGCCATACGCTTGTTTCAAAATCAAATTGATCCCAACGTGCGGCTCTTAACTCACCAGGCCTAGGAAATAGCACTACTAGCAATTCGAGTCCAATACTAGTAGTTTCAGAGCGATAATTACGGATTGCATTAACAAGGTCTGGAAGTTCATCCATTACGACATGTTTCATTGAACCTGCAGTATGATTTGCTAGGCCTTTTCGTACTCTTGCAAGAGGGTTGTAGCTTATTAAATTATCATCAATTGCATAATCATACGCATTACGACAATACGAAATTAATTTTTCAAGACGATTAAATATCCCTTCATTTAATTGTTTTTTTCTGAAAAATTCTTTCCACTCAGACGCAGAAATTTCTTTAGATAGACGTTGACCAAATACTGGCAATATATGCCTTTCTATAGACTGATATTCTTTCTTAAAAGTTTTATCAGTCCATACACCTTTTTTCGTATTCATCCATTTAATCAGTAAATTACCAAACAACATATTCTCTTGTTGTTTCGCCTCCAATAACTTCTCATTTTTAGTTTTTAAAATAATTTCACCATTTTGATATTTAATCGCCAATGATCGTGCTTCTTTGACTGAGATTACGGGGTAACTTCCTAACCCAAGCCATGTCCACTTACCAACTGTACTCTTAAATCTTAACTGCCATGACTTTTTACCTGTTACACCAACTTTTAAATACAGACCTGAAATATCGGAAACTCTGTACTCAGATTCTTGTGCTTTTAACGCTGCATATTGGGTATCTGTGAGTAATTTAGATTTAGCCATAAAATTTTGATTTTCCTAGATTAAACTAGGCTCCTGTATCCTGAGTTCTATTTTTTATACAGGATACAAGCCAGGATACAAATAGGGTGTTTTTATACGAGTACACCTGAGTATTCTTAAGACATTAAAAAACCCTTAACTCTTTTAGAATTAAGGGTTTAAGTATGTATTTTACTATATAAACACATGAATTTGGTGGGCCCAGACAGACTTGAACTGTCGACCAACGGATTATGAGTCCGCTGCTCTAACCAACTGAGCTATAGGCCCTATATGCTGAAAACTTTATTTATCAATAAGTTCAGGCGTCATGAATACTAGCTAAGATTTTTTGGAAAGACAAGTGCTTTTATAACTGCTTGAACATTTAGGCAGCAATCATAAGCGACTAGTCTTAGCCAAAATTTCAGTTACTTAAGACTTCAGTATAGGAGGCGTATAGAAAAATGAGATACATGCTGCATCATTTAAGACAAATGAGCCTGTCATCTTGAATTTAATCCGGTCTACTAAGGGTAAAACTGATAGATTTAAGGTCTTAGTATATCTATAAGGTATTAAAATTCTTTATTGCTCAGGCAGCACTGTTAAAGGAATAGCCTTGAGCTCAAGAAGATAGAATGACTAGAATTCAGACTTCATTTCTTCGTCTTTATGTAAATCCTGCTTAATTTCGATCAAAGACCATACAATTATAAGCGCAAAAATCAATAAGGAGACTACGAAGGCTGTCATGTACGTCATACTTTTCAATCTCAGAGTAGAAAGAATAAGAAAATAGAAAAGACCTGTATCAGTCTTCTTCGACAAAAGTCTAATAACTAAAGTGTGCTCTGGATAGTCATTTTTTCATCATTTTAAGACTTTTTTTGTATCTACTAATATTTTTAAGATATTAATATTATTTTATTTATATATATTAACTCTTAATCTTGCAGCTTAAAAAGATGAATAAATCATAGATTTTTACATTATTCGCTGATTTTATTGGAAAGCCTATTGACTGTATGGGCGAACAAGATGAAATTATGCAGTTCTCTACATACAGCTTTTACTTATCTGTGCTTATGCTAAATAAATTCCTTGGCGAATCTGCATTTAAACTTGCAGGTTGGCAATATCATGTCGAACCCGATGTGCTTGAAGATAAACAGGTTATTATTGGATTTGAACATACCTCAATGATGGATGCGGTACTGTCAATTGCTCTGTTCCAGATTTACGACCTCAAGGTTCATACCTTAATCAAAAAAGAATTATTTAAAGGACCTTTCAAACCGCTATTAAACGCTGTGGGTGGTATTCCGGTTGACCGCAAGGCCAGTAAAGATATCGTGACCCAGATGGTGGAACATTTTCAGAACAATGAAAAGTTCAATCTGGTCATTGCTCCCGAAGCGACACGAGCCAAACAGGGTGAAGCACGCAAACCGATCCGTACCGGTTTCTGGCATATTGCCAAGGCTGCCAATGTACCGATCGTGTTGTTATACGCCAATTCCAGAACCAAGCAAGGTGGCATTCTTGGCAAGATCTATCCGACAGACCTTGCGCATGACCTGGCTTTGATCAAACAACTGTATAAAGATAAGGTTGGTCTGGATATCGTTATTCCAGAATAAGCTTTTTAAAAGAAAAGCACGGACATAATCAGCGATTTTGCTTTTTATGTCCAAGTCATCTGTCTATATCAATGTATAAATAGAATTATAAATCTCCCTATCCTCTTTCTATTTTTCCTCGATATTGCACTTTTTTTGTTTTTATCCTGAAATCTCAAATCCAGGCACTTTTTTTTAAAAAAACGCTTATGGTAGAATTTCGGCATTCTGATAGGCATACAGCCAATCTACAAGGAGCATAGTTCGCATGGCGGGTCATTCCAAGTGGGCCAATATTAAACATCGCAAAGCAAAACAAGATGCGAGTCGTGGTAAAGTTTTTACCAAATACATTCGTGAATTAACCACTGCTGCAAAGCTTGGTGGTCCAGATACTGCAAGCAACCCTCGTCTACGTGCTGTGGTTGAAAAAGCATTATCAGTGAATATGACACGTGACGTGATCAACCGTGCCATTCAACGTGGTGCTGGTGGCGAAGATAACGACGACCTGAAAGAAGTGACCTACGAAGGTTATGGTGTAGGTGGTGTTGCGGTTATTGTTGAAACCATGACTGACAACTTGAACCGTACTGTGCCTGACGTACGTCATTGCTTCTCTAAAACTGATGGTAACCTAGGCACTAACGGTTCGGTGGCATTCCTGTTCACGAAACGTGGCGAGATTACTTTTGAAGATGTGTCTTTGGAAGATCAAATCATGGAAGTGGCATTAGAAGCAGGTGCGGAAGACATCGAAGTCACTGAAGATGAAATCCTGGTGATTACTACACCTGAAGCTTTCGGTGATGTTCAAGATGCTTTAACTGCTGCAGGTTTAAAATCTGACAATGCTGAAGTGGTGATGAGTCCTTCAACCAAAGCAGAAATCACCGACATCGATCAAGCGAAAAAAATCATGAAAATGATTGATATGCTTGAAGATCTGGATGATGTACAAAACGTTTATACCAACGTTGAATTCTCAGACGCAGTTTTAGCAGAACTTGATGCTTAAATATGTCTGATTCAAAAAACGCACCTTAGGGTGCGTTTTTTTGTGGCTGTCCACCAACCTAGCTTTGATTAAACTTTATTGAGTAATCCGCTACAGTTAAAGACATTATATTCTTTAATCACAAAGCTGGAATGCAGTGCCACCACATGCTCAATTTTTCCAATCCGCTTAAGCAGGATTTCACTATAATTTTCCATATCTCTTGCCACGACTTCAACAATAAAGTCTGCCGACTGACCGGTGACCAAAAAGGCATTAATTACTTCGGGAATGCTTTCCAGTTCTTCCAGAAATTTGGCAAAAGTATCGCTATCATGTTTGCTTAAGGATACCTGTAACAGCACATGCAGACTGAAACCTAATTTCTGGTAATTGATTTCACGTTTTAAGCCACTGATAATATTATGATCGATTAAATGTTTGATCCTGCGATGCACCGAACTCACAGATAAATTCACCCGTTCGGACAGTTCATTCAGATTGACATCTTCATGGGTCAATATTTCTAGAATATGTTTATCGAAACGATCCAGTTCCATTTTTATACTCTTATATCAATAATCAATAGATGCAGAAAATTTTGCGCCATCTCTGTTATACAATATTTATTTATTTTTCACAAAATTTTCATATTCTGAAATTTTTTTCCAAATGGGATTTCATTTTATAAATACGGTTTTCAGGAGGGTTTAAATGACCGTTAATCGCATTAATTAAAAATATGACCAATGGTATTTTTAATTAAATCTTTATTTTAAATTATTTAAATTGGGTAAACACGACAACAGATAGGCTATTCCTCTCAGCCCCTACACGACTTAACCGCCCATCTTTTACAAGTGTATAGAAATAGATTAAAACAAAGGCGCTTTAAAAACAAAAATAGCGCATTTCAAAAATATTACTCAAGGAACGGTCATGGCTTCTAAACTTTTAAGCTTGATAAAAACAAAAGTGAGTCCTGTTTTAACCGTCGAAACCCAAACGAAGAGCTTATTGGGCGGCTTATTCGGTGGAACGACATCAGGTACCCTCACCAATCTTATTGGCAATCTCACCGGATCCAATACTCAACCTTCTGTCAGCTCATTATTAAATAATCTCCTTTCTGGAAGCAGCCTGAGTACGACAAATCTCAGCAATTTATTAACTCAGTTTTCTGGTTCGAATGCCTCAAGTTTAAATATTCAAAGCCTGATCAGTAGCTTAACCCAATCCAATGGCGGTAGCTTTAATATTACCCAGATCACCAACTTATTAAAGAGCTTAATGGGGAGCAATAGCAGCAGCCTGGATCTTGAGGCTATTTCTCAACTGGTAGGCGGCTTATTGGGCGGCAGTACGGGCAATATTGATATTGGTAAAATTTCTCAACTGGTCGGTGGCCTGATCGGCGGTTCAAGTAATATTGATATTGGTGCGATTGCAGGGCTGGTCGGTAACCTGATTGGCGGGAATGGCGAGATTGATATCGCACAAATTGCTGAATTGGTCGGTGGCCTGATCGGTGGTTCTGGCGGATTAGGTGGTGTAGATATTGGTGCCATCGCAGGACTGGTCGGCAACCTGATTGGCGGTAATGCAGGCAGTGATTTTGATCTTGGTGCTATTACCGATTTAATTAGCGGCTTTGTAGGCGGAAATGCAACGGGTGGTTTTGATGTCGGTGGCTTCACTGACTTACTGAGCGGTCTAATCGCGAATGGTTCAAATGGCATAGACTTAGGTGGGTTATTGGGTAATCTGAATCTCGGTAGCGATCTGGATCTGGGTGGTATGATCGAAGGTATTTCCTCTGCTTCAAACGGCTTTGACTTAGGCAGTATTGCCGAAGGTGTTGGTCAGTTGGTTGGTAGTGGCTCTTCGATTGAATTGCCTGACCTCGGTGATCTTATGCAAGGTGTGGGCGCGACTGATTCCAATATTGATCTGTCTGCTCTCCTGCCTGGCATCAAAGATACGATTCAGAATATTGGCAGTGGCGGTTCTTCATCCGGATTTGATTTTGGTTCACTCCTCAATAATTTTACTAAAAATATTGATATCGACCAGACTAATCCTTGGGGTTAATCATAATCTCATCAAAAAAACGCGCTTCATGCGCGTTTTTTAATTCTTGGATTGGCATTTAAACTTATACACCACGCCAGTCTACCCGGGCATTACGTTCGGTTCGGTAAATACGGCAAATATATTCACCCAGTGGAAGCTCATTCAAATACTGCTGATAGTCGCGATATTCTTCGGACAAGGTTTCAAAATTTTCTTTTTCCCATGGCGTACCTGGAATCGCCAGAAGCGGTGCCAACATGGAGCAGACTGCAATATCCGCCAGACTTAAACGATTTCCGACAAAATAATGCCCACCTTGGCTGACCAGCATCTGATTGAGCTGTTGTACCGCAACATCGATGTGTTGTTTAGATTCCGCCACGGTTTCCTCATTCAATGCATACCCCTTGGCCACCATCGCTTTCAATAAAGGTTTAGAAAATTTTTCAAACTGGCGCAGATAGCCCTGCTCACCAATTAAAATATCCAGAGATTCATGATCAGAAGTCAGTGCTTGAGAGAGCATCCAGCGACGGACATGACGACCCAATTCCAAAGTAATTTCATTAATTTCTAAAGCTTTATTTCGAAAATATCCTTCCGCGCGCAGTAAACGATGTTCTGGATAAGTATCATCCAGATACAGAGCAATCTGGGTGGAATCTGCGATCCATCGATCCTGATCACGCAAAATAGGCAGACGATTCTGACCTGTTTTCAGGCGGGCAAAAGCCCGATGTACGCCGGGAATCAGGTTGTGAGCAACATAGTACAGCTCTTTATGGTCCAGCATCCAACGTGCTTTTTCGCAAAAGTGAGATAAAGGAAACTGGTATAAAGTTCGCATGCATGCTCCATGTTTATCGTTATTGGATCAGGGCGTATAGGCCGCTGTTTTATTCAGATACTTTAGTCACTCAATTTTAGAAAAACAATGTGATTTTTATCCAAAAGTACAATACTGGCTGATTATTCCTCTATATTCGGCGGACTCATAATAAATCCGGGAAAGCTCAGCGGAGCTTTTAAGTTATAAGAAGCATTTGATTGCAATAAACCACAAGTGCATGACCTGACTTTAGCCGTGCTTTCATGTAAAATCGGGGGCAATTTTTATATAACGCTTTTGTGAGTTATTTCATGGGTTTTAATTGCGGTATTGTCGGCTTGCCGAACGTTGGCAAATCTACACTTTTCAATGCTTTAACCAAAGCTGCTATTGCTGCAGAAAACTTCCCGTTCTGTACCATTGAACCAAATACCGGCATCGTGCCTGTTCCTGACCCACGTTTAGACAAATTGACAGCAATTGTTAAACCGCAGCGCGTGATTCCAACGTCTATGGAATTTGTGGACATCGCAGGTCTGGTCGCTGGTGCTTCTAAAGGTGAAGGCTTAGGTAACCAGTTCCTGGCCAACATCCGCGAAACTGATGCAATCGCTCACGTGGTACGTTGTTTTGAAGATGAAAACGTCATTCATGTGAATGGTCGTATTGATCCACTGGATGATATCGCCACGATTAATACAGAACTCGCGCTTGCAGATCTCGACGCGGTGGCGAAAGCGATTACCCGTTTGACTAAATCTGCCAAAGGTGGTGACAAAGAAGCAATTGCTACTAAAGCAGTATTAGAAAAAATCCAGCCTTTACTCGATGAAGGCAAACCGGCTCGCGCAGCGGATCTGGATGATGACGAACGTAAACTGGTACGTGGCTTTGGCTTAATGACGCTTAAACCAACCATGTATATTGCCAACGTTGCTGAAGACGGTTTTGAAAATAACCCGCATTTGGATGCAGTGAGAAAATTGGCTGCTGAAGAAAATGCAATTGTCGTACCTCTTTGCAACCAGATTGAAGCGGAAATTTCATTGCTTGAAGATGAAGACCGTGCTGAATTCCTGGAAGCGATGGGCATGGAAGAACCTGGTTTAAACGTGGTGATTCGTGCAGGTTATTCACTACTTGGCTTACAAACTTACTTCACCGCAGGTGTACAGGAAGTTCGTGCCTGGACTGTGAAAGTTGGTGCAACTGCACCGCAAGCCGCTGGTGTAATTCATACCGACTTTGAAAAAGGCTTTATCCGCGCAGAATGTATTGCTTATGATGATTTCGTGCAGTACAACGGCGAAGCGGGTGCAAAAGAAGCCGGTAAATGGCGTCTAGAAGGTAAAACCTATATCGTTCAGGATGGCGACGTTTTACATTTCCGTTTTAACGTCTAAGTATTTGCTGTGTGAAAAAGCCCCTTCTGGGGCTTTTTTATTACCTAGGAAATAAGATGACCGAGCGTAGAAAACTTACAGGCAACGCATAATTCACACATATTAACAATAATGATAATTATTCTCATATAAAAATATTAAATTCAGGCGTATGTTAAATCTAATGAAAAATAACATGACTTCATTCTAGCAAAGGAATCCTGACCATGAGCTATACCCTGCCTGTACTGCCATATCCCTATGATGCCCTAGAGCCTCATATCGATAGCAAGACCATGGAAATTCATCATAGCAAGCATCATCAAACTTATATCAATAATATCAATGCAGGGATCGCAGGAACCGAATGGGAAGATTTATCGGTCGAAGCCTTAATTAGCAAATTCAATGAAGTACCGCAGCAATTAAAACAGAACGTGATCAATAATGCCGGTGGACATGCCAATCACTCCCTGTTCTGGACAGTCATGAGTCCAGACGGTGGCGGCCATCCAGAAGCTGAAATTGCAAAGGCCATTGAACATGAATTAGGCGGATTCGAGGCATTTAAAGACACCTTTACCCAGGCAGCACTGAGCCGTTTTGGTAGCGGTTGGGCCTGGCTGAGTGTTGCGCCAGATCAAACACTTATTGTAGAAAGCAGCGCCAATCAGGACTCTCCACTGATGCATGGCAATATTCCCATTTTAGGTCTGGATGTCTGGGAACATGCCTATTATTTGCACTATCAAAACCGTCGTCCGGAATATATCTCGGCTTTTTTCAATGTCGTGAACTGGCAAGAAGTGAATCGTCGTTATCTGGAAGCATTGAACACGCTTTAGCTTTAAATATTTAAGGAGATCGACCATGTCTACACCTATTCTGATTAAACGCATAATTGGCAGCACACTCCTGATCTGTGGTGTATTTGTGATTTTATTAGAACATGTGTGGATACCCTCTTTTTAGAGTCTTGCTGTTGTCTCATCCTAAAAAAGCCAGTCTGAATGACTGGCTTTTATGCTTATAACTAAATGGCTAAAGGTTTATTGCATATTAGCAATCGCGGTACCTTTTTGTTTGGGATCAGTATTTCCCAATTCAGGATTATCAATCGCATTCTGACATTGCAGTTTATCCCGCTCATAATCCGCCTGTTTTTGTTGCAGGCTGTTGCCATTTTCCATGGTCGTCCGCGCCCAGATTTCCAGACTGGTCAAAGCTTTACGACACAGAGCATATTTGCCTTCGGTCACCGAATCGGTCATTTTGACATTAATACGCCAGTCTGTACTCAATTTACGTGCTGGTTGACGTACCTGTGTTTCCAGCTGATCCACTTCTTTATTATAGACCAGTGGATCCACTTCATTGATCAGTTGCCATGCGGCATTGGCATAAGTCGTCGCATCATTAGTCAATTTAGGTGCCGGTTTAATTTCTGGCTTATCAGTCGATTGACTGTCATTCCCACACGCTTGTAACAATATTGCCGTGCTTATTAAAGCAGCAATCAGCATCGCACGTGTCTTGAACATCCACATATCAGGCTCGCCAATTTAAACATTTCGGCACTATGCTATTAAATTCACGTAGAATACACAATCTTCATTTGACCCATCGTTCAACTCTCCTTCAAGGTGTGTCGTGTCTGAACCGAATCAACTCGCTACGCAACCTGCTGGCTTCTGGCAAGGTGCAAAAGATAGCCAAGCGATTATCTTCACTTATTTACCAGTGTCGTTTGCTTTTGGTGTTTCAGCCACTCAGTTTGGCTTTACCGCCTGGGAAGCACTGTTCCTGTCCTGCTCGATGTATGCAGGTGCCAGCCAGTTCCTGGTGATCGCTCTCTTAGGTAGTGGCACATCTATCTGGATGACGGCATTAACCGTGATTGCCTTAGACATTCGTCATCTGCTTTATGGCCCTGCGTTACAAAATCTGATTCAAGACCGGCTGAATTTAAAGAAAACGGCAATCTGGTCTTGGGGTTTGACCGATGAAGTTTTTGCCTCCGGCATGATCAAGCTCTCGCAACGGCGACAGGAATGGTCAGAATCCTGGATGCTCGGTTTAAGCCTGTTTAGCTGGATGTCCTGGGCACTCGGATCTTTCCTCGGTGGATTGTTTGCCGATCAGGTCAGCAACCTGCCGCAATTCTTGCAAGCGGCTCTAGACTTCCTGTTACCTGCGCTGTTCCTGAGTTTCCTATTGGCTGCTTTTGAGAAGAAACATACTTTTGTTGTGGCTGTCACCATTCTGGTTTCTGCTGTGGCCTGTTACTTTATTGATCTGTCTGCCGCGATTTTCATTGGCATCAGTTCTGGTATTTTTGCCGGCCTGTTCAAGCACTATATCTTAAAACAGCCAGATCCTGAACATGCAGGAGATCAAGCATGAATCTAGAGATTATTCTGGTCGGCATTGTCGTCGGGATCGCCAATTTCGTCTCACGCTTCGGGCCTTTTTTTGTGATTCAGAAATTTCAGCAAGGCTCACAAAAACGCGGAGCATTGTGGCTAAAAATTGCCTTGGGTTCAATCGGCATTGCGGCAATCAGCTCCATGCTGGTAGTTGCTACCTTACCGCCATTATTAGAAACACCGAATAAAAGTTTTGCGATGCTGGTTGGCTTTATTGTGCTCACGGTTTTGTACTTTAAGTTTAAACGTATTGTGATGGCGACACTGACCGCAGCGCTCACCTATGGCCTGGTTTACACCTATGTTCCAGTACCCTTTTAAGCTTTAACTCGTTGATCAATCGAAACAAAGACTTATGCTAAACTCATAGTATAGGTCTTTTTTATATAACAATAAAAACAAGGAAGGATGCGCATGTTTGAGGTCAAACAGGTGATTGAAGGCAAAATCTTTATTCATCATCGGCGCGATGAAATGTTAACCGTATTCCATCGACATGAAGTGCCGGCACAATATTTTGAATGTTTTATCAATGCTCAAAATTTTACCGGACATTTTGTCGAAATACATGCTCAACCAGCAGATCAAGTTCGGGTGGTTTATATTAAAAAGAATAGCACCCATCAAATTATTGCTATGCTTAATCAGAGCCAATACGTGCTGCATCTTCATCCTTTGACATTGATTTTGGGTAAATGGAGCTTCAGACATCGTGTCCTGCCGAATACTCTAAAAATTTTTGCTGGTTTATTTGCGCTCCTTTTTATTCTTTTTTCAGCTACCGCCTTTTCAGCAGATCAGTTCCAGCTCACCACCATCTTGCGAGACTGCATTCAATTCACAGTTTTTGGGCTACTGTTATTTTTGCTGTGCTTTGTACTGCCTTTTGTATTGCCCTATGCGTATTTCCTGCATGTTCGTACATTACGTCTGTTAAAGATGCTAAATATCAATACTGAACAAGTTGCACAAATAGAAAAGCTCAAGTCTCAAAGCGAGATTTATCTTCTGCAAACGCAGTCTGACAGCGATGTGAAAATGACAGCGCCTCCTTATTAAAATCTAGAAAAACTTTATAAATAAAACTGTTGGTCAATATCACAATTTTGTATGAATCTTGGCTTAACTGTCGGCTCAGTTCTGCTATGCTAAAAGTCCATAAAATCAACCATGGATGATCCACATGAGCGTGACTATTGGTACTCCCCTTCAATCTTCTGCCTATAAAGTTCTATTATTGGGTTCTGGTGAACTGGGCAAGGAAGTGGTGATTTCACTACAACGCCTTGGAGTCGAAGTTCATGCTGCTGACCGTTATGATCATGCCCCTGCCATGCAGGTTGCGCATTATTCCTATACCTTGAATATGGCAGATGCTGTAGAACTCAAACAACTCATCAATCAAATCCAGCCACATTTAATTGTTCCTGAAATTGAAGCGATTGCGACCGAAGTTCTGCTTGAAATAGAAGCCCAGAACATTGCTACAGTCATTCCTTCTGCTAAAGCCGTCAATCTGACCATGAACCGTGAAGGTATTCGTCGTCTGGCTGCGGAAGAACTCGGTCTGCCAACTTCAGCTTACCGTTTTGCCGACAGTTTAGAATCCTTCCGCGCGGCCTGTGACGATGTCGGCTATCCAAACTTTGTGAAACCGGTAATGTCATCTTCAGGCAAAGGCCAGTCTCGTGTCACAAACTTTGATGAAGTCGATGCAGCGTGGGAATATGCGCAAACCGGTGGCCGGGTCAATCAGGGTACGGTGATTGTAGAATCACAAATTGACTTTGATTTTGAAATTACCTTATTGACTGTTCGTGCAAAAAACCCAGAAACCGGCGAAATCGAAACGTCTTACTGCGACCCGATCGGACATCGTCAGGATTCAGGCGATTATGTGGAAAGCTGGCAGCCTCAACCGATGACTCCAGCCGCGCTGGAAGAATCCAAGCGTATTGCCAATAAGGTTACTACAGCACTCGGTGGTTGCGGCATCTTTGGTGTAGAGCTCTTTGTAAAAGGCGACAAAGTATGGTTTAGTGAGGTTTCCCCACGTCCACACGATACTGGACTGGTGACTTTAGCCTCCCAATTTCAAAGTGAATTTGAGCTGCATGCACGTGCTATTTTAGGCTTGCCGGTGAATACTGCACGACATAGTGTGGCTGCCAGTGCGGTAATTTATGCTGGAGTAGATGGCCGTAATCTTTCATTTTCTGGCCTGAATCTTGCTTTAGCAGACGGCAATACCGATTTGCGCCTGTTTGGCAAACCTGAAGGTTTTAAACGTCGTCGTATGGGCGTTGCCACAGCACGTGCGGAAAACATTGAACAGGCACGTGAACTGGCCCTACAGGTCGCAAACCAAGTTAGCGTCAACCAAAACTAAGCTGAAATACCAACGGACGACTGTACATGATCAACACCCATCCACTGCTGAATTACGCTAAAAGTAACCATGACATTAAAGCCATCAATCAATGGCGCAGTGATGTCGAAAATCAGCTTCAGGAAAGTTTTGAAAATGGCCAGTCGATTCGGGATATTATTCTGGCGCGTTCTAATCTGATTGATGAAGCATTGCAGTTTCTCTGGCAACATGCCGAACTGGATCAAACTGATTTGGCCCTGTTTGCTGTCGGGGGCTATGGTCGCCGTGAAATGCTGCCTTATTCTGATGTCGACATCATGATCTTGTCGGAAGATGAGATTAACCCGCAACAGGAACAACTGATTTCTACATTCATTTCATCGCTTTGGGACGTGGGAAATTTCAAACCCGGTATCAGTGTCCGCACCATCAATGAATGTGTTAATCAGGCCAGCAGTGATCTCACCGTTGCCACCACCCTGATTGAAGCCCGCCTGATTATTGGCAATGAAAACCTGTGCAAATGGCCACGTCGCATCGTGTCACGTACCTGGACCGACAAAACCTTTTTTGATGCCAAGATGGATGAGCAGCATAAACGCTATGCTCAGCACAACAATACCGAAAGCAATCTGGAACCGGATATTAAAAATGCGCCGGGTGGTATCCGTGACATCAATCAGATTGGCTGGATTGCCAAACGGCATTTCCGCGTCAATCGCATTTACGATCTGGTGCATCTCGGTTTTATTTCAGAATTTGAACTCGGTGTGCTTGAGGAAGCCGAAAGTTTCCTCTGGGAAATCCGTCATCACCTGCACCGCCTGACCAAGCGCGATGAAAACCGCTTATTGTTCGATTATCAGCGCGATATTGCTGCCAAATTCGGCTATGTGCGTGAAGAAGCGCATCATCCGAACTATCCAATTGAACAGTTCATGAAGCGCTATTATCGCAGTGCGCAGCAAGTGTCTACACTGAACGAAATGCTGCTGGCTTATTTTAATGAATCGGTGATTACGCCACGTTTACCGCAATATGAACGCCAGATCGAAGAAATCAACCAGAACTTTAAACTGGTCGATGGCAAACTGGCTGTGCAACATCACAAGATTTTCTCGGAAAATCCAAGCGCAATTCTGGAAATTTTCTATCTGCTGGCCAATCGTCCTGAAATCGAAGGCATTCGTGCGCGTACCTTACGCCTGCTGACCTTGGCTGGAAAACGTATTGATCAGGATTTCCGTGATAATCCGGTGCATCAGGCACTGTTTATGGCGATTATCCGTTCACCGCATCGACTCTATGACACCATGGTTGCCATGAAGCGTTATGGTGTGCTTGGAAACTATATTCCTGCATTTGGACAAATTCTGGGACTGATGCAATATGACCTGTTCCATATTTATACGGTCGATGCACATACCTTATTGCTGCTACGTAATTTAAACCGCTTTAAAGAACCTGAATTTGCCAAAGAATTTCCGGTAGTCAGTTCAGTGTTCCAGCGTTTGACCCGTCGTGACATCGTTTATCTGGCGGCAATTTTCCATGATATTGCCAAAGGCCGTGGCGGTGATCACAGTGAACTTGGTGCCAGCGATGCGATTAAATTCTGCCGTAGTCACGGTTTTACCGAACGTGAAAGCAACCTGGTGGCCTGGCTGATCCAGAATCATCTGGTAATGTCTGTCACCGCCCAGAAAAAAGATATTTCCGATCCGGATGTGGTCAAAGAATTCGCAGAAAAAATGGGCGACATGGAGCATCTGGATTATTTATACACCCTGACGGTAGCCGATATTAACGCCACCAATCCGAAGCTGTGGAATACCTGGCGCGCTTCCCTGATGCGCCAGCTCTATACTCAGGCGCGCGATGTAATCCGTTCCGGTCTGGGTCGTCCGGTTGATTATCAAATGCTGATTGAAGATACCAAATTTGCGGCCAGCGAACTTCTGGTTCAGGACTTTTCACTGGATGAAGTAGAAAAAGTCTGGCAGGAACTTGGTGATGACTATTTCCTAAAAGAAACAGCAGATGAAATTGCCTGGCATACCCGTGCCATCTTACAACACGGCGACAATCCTGCTCCACTGGTGCTGATGCGGGCGCACCGTAAATATGCGCAGGATGCGGTACAGATCTTTATTTATACGCAGGATCAACCCAACCTTTTTGCCACTACGGTGGCTATTCTGGATCGCATGAATCTGGATGTACAAGACGCAAGAATTATTACTGCCACTAAAGCTTTCAGTCTGGATACCTACGTGGTATTGGACCGTTTTGGTACTTTATTGACTGATCCTGAACGCGAAGCCACAGTGATTGAAGCTCTGAAAGATGCCTTGAGTCATTCAGATGAATATCCGGGCTTGATGCAGCGCCGGATTCCGCGTCAATTACGTCATTTCGATATTGAAAATACAGTCGATATCAGTGTCAATCCTGCCTTGAATCAAAATATGGTCGAAATTGCCACTCTCGATCATCCCGGTTTACTTGCCAAAATCGGCGGTTTATTTATGATGCAGGGCCTGGATATCCACTCTGCAAAAATCGCCACACTGGGCGAACGTGCCGAAGATATATTCTTTGTCACCAAAAAAGATGGCAACCCTATGACACCTGAAGAATCTGCTGAATTTGCAGCTGCACTTAAAATTGCACTGGATGAAGCCTCTCATCAGGTTTGTAGTCAACACTCACATTAAAACGCGGTTACTTATTCATGAACTCTAGCTTGTCTCTACTGCATCCTTATCCGTTTGAAAAGTTAAATCAGCTTTTTGCGGATATCCAGCCTGCAAATATGCCTTTAATTCCCCTGTCGATTGGTGAACCGAAGCATCCTGCACCGGAGTTTGTGAAACAAGCGATTATCGATAACTTCAAACATTTGTCGACGTATCCAAACAGTAAAGGCCTGCCGGAGCTACGTGAAAGTATTACCCAATGGCTGACGCGCCGTTTTAAGCTGAATAGCATCAGCGCAGACAGCAATATCCTGCCCGTTTCCGGTACGCGTGAAGCGATTTTCTCGTTTGTACAGGCTTTGGTGAATCGTGAAGATGCACCTTATGTGGTGATGCCAAATCCGTTTTACCAGATTTATGAAGGCGCAACGCTGCTCGCAGGTGCCAAACCTTATTTCATCAACTGTACTGAGGAAAATAATTACCTCGGTGATTTTGATGCTGTTCCGGCAGAAGTCTGGGAAAAAACGGCATTGCTATTTGTCTGCACCCCGGGCAATCCAACCGGTGCAGTATTATCAAAAGAGCAGTTTAAAAAACTGATTGCCCTGTCGGATCAATACAACTTTGTGATTGCTTCAGACGAATGCTATTCAGAACTCTGGTTTGATCAGGCACCTGTAGGTTTACTGGAAGTTTGTGCTGAAATCGGCCGGGATGACTATAAAAACTGTGTGGTGTTCCATTCACTGTCTAAACGTTCTAACCTTCCGGGTATGCGTTCAGGTTTTGTTGCCGGTGATGCCAGCCTGTTAAAACCTTACTTGCAATACCGTACTTACCACGGTGCAGCGATGCCGGTGCAACATCAACTGGCTTCAATTGCTGCCTGGGATGATGAAGCGCATGTGGAAGAAAACCGGGTGCAATACCGTGCCAAGTTTGATTTATTCCAGAAAGAACTCGGTCACCTGCTACCGCTCAAAAAACCGGATGCAGGTTTCTACTACTGGTTAAAAGTTGACAATGATGAAGCCTTTGCAAAACGCCTGATGGAAGAAGCACATATTAAAGTTCTTCCAGGTCGCTATTTATCCCGCGATACCGAACAGGGTAATCCGGGTGAAAATCATGTACGTCTGGCACTCGTAGCCGATCTGGCGCAATGTGAAGAAGTCATTCGACGCCTGAAAGCTATTCTCTAAGTTTTGCTCATAACTAAAAAAACCCACTTTTCCGAAGTGGGTTTTTAATTGGATTCAGATGAGTTTTATCTTCATCGCATACTGAGAAAATAACGCAGAGTCTTACAACACTTTGGCAATTTCATCTTCAAGATCTTCAGGCTTGGTGGTTGGTGCAAAACGGTTCAACACCTTGCCATCACGGCCGATCAGGAACTTGGTAAAATTCCATTTAATTCCATTGCCTAAAATACCTTTGGAATTATTGGTTAAATAGCGAAAAATGGCGTGCGCTTCAGGGCCTTTGACATCCACCTTGGAAAACATCGGGAAAGATACCCCGTAATTCTTCTGGCAAAATTCCCCAATCTGTTCATTGGAACCCGGATCTTGGCCGCCAAACTGGTTACATGGAAATCCCAAAATTTCCAGACCTTGATCTCTATATTTTTCGTAAAGTTTTTCTAATCCTGAAAATTGTGGGGTAAAACCACACTTACTCGCTGTATTGACGATCAAAAGTACCTTGCCTTCATAATCTGCAAGTGGCTTACTTTTGCCATCTAACAATTCAGCTTCGAACTGATAAATGTTAGTCATGGATAGGTTTCCTCATCATTTTTTTCTTGTGTTTCTAAGTCTAACGAAGCCGAGTTGACACAATAACGCAAACCCGTCGGTTCTGGGCCATCCGGGAAAACATGCCCTAAATGTGCGTCACAATGATGACAAACAATCTCAGTTCTGACCATTCCGTGTGAAGTATCAGGTAATTCTTCTACCACCGAACTGCTGACGGGACGGTAGAAACTTGGCCAGCCACAGCCGCTGTCATATTTGGTCTCAGACGAGAACAGTGGCGTGCCGCAGCAACGGCATACATAGGTGCCATCTTGCTTGGTATTCCAGTATTTTCCAGTAAATGCCGGCTCGGTTCCCTTCTCGCGCGTAATGCGAAACTCCTCAGGTGATAACTCTCTTTGCCATTCCCGGTCTGATTTATTGAGTTTTCCCATGATCACATACCTTTTTATCTTGCTATTTAAAATAGGATAATCCTATATTTACGTGATTCATTTTAAAAATTCTAGTCTTTATTCAACATTTTACAAAAGACATATAATGTCTAAAAAAGCAAAAAGAAAGCAAATATAAAAATAAAAGTAAGCAATTTTTACATTAAATGTTTTTTAGTGAGCAAATTTAATGGTATTCTTAGCTCTAAATTTGCTCAGGATTAAAAAATGTCGCAAAAAAAGAGCGTAATTTTTAAAAATCTGCTGCCTGTGATCAAACAATATCAGCAGCTTGGATTTACGCATGAAAAAATTGTTGCACTACTTCGAGATGAACATGATCTCGATCTAGTCACAACTGAGACATTTAAAAGTTATTTATATCGTTATGCAAAAGTGACCTCCACTCCATCCGAGAACATCAAAATGCCGAACACTTTCCAATCCCCTCGCGAAATCAAGAAATCATCCAAGCTTGATCATGTTTGCTACGACATTCGCGGACCTGTGTTACGAGCGGCCATCGAGATGGAAGAAGCTGGCCATAAAATTATTAAATTAAATATTGGCAACCCTGCCCCATTTGGTTTTGAAGCACCACAAGAAATTATCAACGATGTGGCTTTAAACCTGCCGAATGCGATTGGCTATACAGATTCCAAAGGGATTTTCCCGGCGCGTAAGGCGATCTGTCAGTATTATCAGCAAAAAGGCATTCTGGATATGCACGTCAATGACGTCTATGTCGGTAATGGTGTGTCTGAACTGATTGTTATGGCCATGCAAGGTCTGCTGGATGATGGCGATGAAATGCTGATTCCAATGCCAGATTATCCACTCTGGACAGCAGCAGTGAACCTGTCTGGCGGTACTGCGATTCACTATAAATGTGATGAAGAAAATCACTGGTATCCAGATATTGCTGATATGGAAAGCAAAATCACGCCAAATACCCGTGGTATTGTGATTATCAACCCGAATAACCCGACCGGTTCGGTTTATCCACGTCATGTGTTACAACAAATTGTCGACTTGGCCAAGAAATATGACCTGATTTTATTTGCTGATGAAATCTACGACAAAATTATCTACGATGGAATCGAGCATGTTGCTGTAGCAGCTCTGGCTGGCGATCAGCTCTGTGTTTCGTTTAACGGTTTATCTAAAGCCTATCGTATTGCTGGTTTCCGTTCCGGCTGGATGGCAATTACCGGCAATAAAGCACGTGCAGCAGACTATATTGAAGGTCTTGATATGCTGGCGTCGATGCGACTGTGCGCCAACCATCAGGCACAATATGCGATTCAAACCGCCCTGGGTGGTTACCAGTCTATTAATGACCTGATTCGTCCGGGTGGCCGTTTATATGAACAGCGTAATATTGCCTGGGAAATGCTGAACGAAATTCCAGGTGTGTCTTGTGTCAAGCCTGAAGGCGCGATGTACTGCTTCCCGAAACTGGATCCGAATGTGTATCCAATTCAGGACGATGAAAAACTGATGTTGGACTTATTACGTGCCGAGAAAGTGCTTCTGGTTCAAGGGACAGGCTTTAACTGGCCAACACCGGATCATTTCCGTGTCGTGTTCCTGCCGGCTGAAAATGAACTGCGTGAAGCCATCACTCGTGTTGGCCGTTTCCTGGCCAAGATGCGTTAATTCTTGAAATAGACAATATAAAAAACCGCGTTGATACGCGGTTTTTTATTTCTCTGAAAAAGTTCAGGCTTTTGACTGATGAAATTTTAAAAATCATACGGGCTTACTTGAGCAAATTTCTGCACTCAATGGTTTCTTCTCAGACAATTTCCCCTCAATCATGAAGATTCATGTTATTTTTTGATCAAATATAAAATTCTATGAGTACATGGATGTCCTCAAACACAATGAAGCTCAGCCTGTTTCTTTGCCTTAGTATGTGCTTGGGCATTGGCATTCTTCGTTTCTCTTACACCGCGTTGTTACCGGGTACACGAGAAGCCTTTGGCTGGAGTACAGATTTTGCCAGCCTCTTGGGCAGTGCCAATTTACTGGGTTATTTGATCGGTGCATTTACCGCCATGCGCCTGCCTCAAGACCGGAGTATGAGCACTTATATTCAAATTTCAGCCTTCGCCGGCATGTTCAGCCTGATGTGCTGTGCATTTTCTGGTTTTTCTGAAGCTTGGTATATCGCTTGGCGTATTATTTCCGGGATCAGCGGTGGACTGATGATGATCTTATCGCCAAGTGTGGTTGCACAGTGCTGTGAACTTCAAGACCGTCTTAAAATCAACTTTATTGGTTTTAGCGGGATTGGACTAGGCGTTTTAATTGCGACCCTGTTTCTGCCTTATCTGGATCAAATTTCCATACAGACAGCCTGGCTGATCTTATGTGGTTTTGCTTTGCTTATCTGTATCGTTTTAAGTTTACTGATTCAGAAATTTAAGCCGTATTTGTCCGTACAAGCTCCTGCGGTTACCTCTCATCTATCTCTGAATAGCATCTTTTATAGTTTACTGACGGTCTACGCGTGTAGTGCTTTCGCCTATATACCGCATTCATTATTCTGGATTGATTATTTAAGCCAGCAGTTGGGATTGAGCTTGTTCTGGATTAATTTCAACTGGATTCTGTATGGAATAGGCAGTGCCTTGGGTGCCTTTAGTGCTTATGTGCTGGCCAGAAAATGGGGTGATTTTGCTGCCCTGAAAATTCTTTATAGTCTTTATATTGTGGCTATTTTTATTGCGCCTCTAGATGCCTATCCCTTACTCACTTTTAGCTCTTCCTTTTTTACCGGGATGTTAAATCCGGCTGTGGTCTTCCTGACCTCCTATACCATTTTACAACTGTATGGACTGGCTTATAAAAAGCTCTGGAGTATTGCTACCTTGTGTTTTGCCTCGATTCAGCTGATCGGTGGACTCAGCTTTAGTGCGCTGCAATATTTTGGATTGAGCTATCATCAACAGTTCATACTGGCCACATTGGTTCTTTTATTAGGAACATTGCAATTGTTCTGGTACACACGTCCTGTCAGACTCAAATCTGAACAACAAACTCCGCCAATTTCTGCTCATGGAGAAGGAACTAAATAAGGATAAGGATTGGTTGCTCCTTGCCCACCTAAATAAATGCCATAATGTAAGTGCGGCGGGGTATTTTTGGCATTACCTGTATTACCCACATAAGCGATGACTTCACCTGCTTCCACCCAGTCGCCTTCCTGAATATGCTCTGCATAACCATCCAGATGTGCATAATAATGCTGACTCATATTGGGGCCAGTCACCCAGATGATTTTTCCACCCAGATTGTTGGTGCCAATCCTACGCACAATACCTGGGGTGGCGCTAAATACTGGCGTACCGCGTTTGGCAAAAATATCCGTACCTTCGTGTTTACGACCGTCACTACGCGCTGCTCCCCAAGTATCATTAATCTGACCAACTCTGACGCCTTCAACCGGAATCTGTAGCGGAGCTTCTAACTGGGCTCTCTGTAATTGCCAATACAGATAAGGGCTTTTCCAACCTGCTGCTTCACCTGAAGGCGGTGGCTGACAGGCAGTTAGTAGAAAACCTATAGATAACAGTAAGCTTATAATCCGAAGAAATTTCACCAATATTCGCATTAAATTAAATAGATGACTTTTATCTTAATCACAACCGCCTAATTTAAAGTCACAATCCTGTTATTTTTAGTGATGATTTTATACAAGCGTTCAAATAACAAAACCCTCAAATGAGGGTTTTGTTATTTTAGGTGGATAGGAGATTATCTACGTTTTTTAGCACGAGATGGTTTCGATGGTTGTTGTTGCTGTTGCTGCTCTTCATTCTGAGCATTGTCCTGCTTGTCTTTTTGTTGGACCTGCTTATGTCTCGCTTTAGCTTTAGCCATGATTTACTCCTTTGGAGAAACGTCTCTATATCACTGGAAGTTCCATTCATCACTGTAACGTTTATACAAAATAAGCCAATCGCTGAGCTGTATCCAAATACGTCAATGTAATACAGTGTTTACTAAGTTATTCAGCTTAGAACGAATCATTTTTAGGCTCATTACACTTCTTACATGATCTTGCAGCCTGATACTTATTTTAACGTTTAGCTCTTAGCTGTTCAGACTTTTTCTAAAAATAAAACTATAAAGAAACCCGCAATTACTGCGGGCTTTAACTCATAAATTGCCTCGCAATTTTAGGCATCCATCTTAGCAATAATCGCTTCACCAAACTCAGAACAACGAAGCAAGGTCGCCCCTGGCATCAAGCGTTCGAAATCGTAAGTCACCGTTTTTGCCGCAATCGCACCCGAAATCCCCTTGATGATCAGGTCGGCAGCTTCTGTCCATCCCATATCACGCAGCATCATTTCTGCAGACAGAATAATCGAACCTGGATTCACTTTATCCTGCCCGGCATATTTAGGCGCTGTGCCGTGGGTTGCTTCATAGACTGCAATCGAACCGCCAATATTGGCACCCGGTGCAATTCCAATCCCACCAACCTCCGCAGCCAGCGCATCAGAAATATAGTCACCATTTAAGTTGAGTGTCGCAATCACAGAATAATCCGCCGGGCGCATCAGGATTTGCTGCAAGAAGGCATCTGCAATAACATCTTTAATAATAATGTCTTTGCCTGTTCTTGGATTTTTGATTTTAACCCACGGACCACCATCTAAAAGCTCACCGCCGAAACGTTCCAATGCGACCTCATAGCCCCACTCTTTAAATGCTCCTTCGGTGTATTTCATGATATTGCCTTTGTGCACCAAGGTCACACTCGGCTTGTGATTTTCAATGGCGAACTGAATCGCTTTACGCACCAGACGCTGGCTACCTTCTTTGGAGACAGGTTTGATTCCGATTCCACAATTGTCTTCAAAGCGGATGTTGGTTACACCCATTTCTTCTTTCAGGAACTTGATAACTTTTTTCGCTTCCGGAGAATCTGCTTTCCATTCAATACCGGCATAAATATCTTCTGAATTCTCACGGAAAATCACCATGTCGGTCAGTTCCGGATTATGTACTGGCGAAGGTACCCCTTCAAACCAGCGCACCGGACGTACACAGACATATAAATCCAGTTCCTGACGTAAAGCCACATTCAAGGAACGAATACCACCACCGACTGGCGTGGTCAGTGGACCTTTAATCGATATCACATAATCGCGCAGTGCTTCGAGAGTTTCTTCAGGCATATAGGTGCCGTAAATTTTGTCAGCTTTTTCACCGCAGTAGACTTCCATCCATTCGATGGAACGCTTCCCGGCGTATGCTTTTTGCACAGCAGCATCTACCACAGTTCGCATTGTTGGTGTAATATCTGCACCGATTCCATCCCCTTCGATAAATGGGATAATTGGATTATTTGGTACGTTGAGTGACAGGTCTGCATTAACGGTAATTTTGGTACCATCCACAGGTACTACGATTTTTTGATATCCCATTATTAGTATTCTCCCGGATGCCGCTGACAAATCCAAAATAATTGCCGATTAGGCAATACTTTCAACTGTTCTTAACGCATAATATTCTAATCCAGATTTGTTGTTTTTGAGATTTATACGGGAAATAACTCAATTTCCCTTTTAAATAAACCTCTACATTTTTTAAATTAATGTAATTATAGAAGTTATTTCCTATGAAAATCGTCATTCTAAACAAACCTTATGACGTCCTCTCCCAATTCCGTGCGGATGAAAAGCACCCAACCATGGCTGATTTTGTCAACGACAAAGATTTACGTCTTGCGGGCCGTTTGGACATGGACTCAGAAGGTCTAGTTTTCCTCACCGATCACGGTGGCCTCAACCAATATATCACCAATCCTGCCAATAAAAAGTTTAAAACTTATATGGTGCAAGTGGAAGGTGATGTGACCGAAGAAGCTCTTGAGCAACTTCGTAAAGGCGTTGAACTGAAAGATGGCATGACGCTTCCAGCACGTGCTGAAAAAGTGTCTGAACCGGAATGGTTGTGGGAGCGTAATCCTCCTGTACGTTTCCGTGCCTCTGTTCCAACGTCTTGGGTTGAGATTTCGATCTGTGAAGGTCGTAACCGTCAGGTTCGTCGCATGACATCTGCGGTAGGTTTCCCTACACTGCGTCTGATCCGTACCAAAATTGGTGAAATTGATTTGGTTCGCATGGGATTGCAACCGGGCGAGACCAGAGAAATTGAACCATTACTTTATCCAGACTTCCAGAATGTTCCTGCGGAAGAACCATACCGTTCGCGCTCTTATGTGAAAAAGCCGGGTGGTACGGGTGGTAAGCCAATGGTTCGTAAGAATAAAGATGGTTCTGTGAAGAAGTCTGGGACCAAACGTATCTGGCAAATGGACGAAAGCGAAAAGCCGAAACGTCGCACCAATGGTACTACTCGTCCAAATACCAAGGCACCACGTGGTCGCGGCCGCGGTCGTGGTTAAGTTTGAATAGATTCAATCAAGCTCACTTCGGTGGGCTTTTTTTATTACATAACTTCAATATTTTTTATTTTTCAATCTATTAGAATAACTATAAGTATTCATTTTAATGTTAGTCTCATGAAAAAAATAATTTTTGCTTTAGCTGCGACTTCCCTTTCAACTTTTGGCTTTGCCAATCCACTAAGTGTTCATGTGCTTAATCAGGAAACTGGCCTGCCTTCTTCCAATGTCACGGTCACCCTAGAAGCGCAACAAGGTGAGAAATGGGTCAAGCTCAATGAAGCCAAGACAGATAGTAATGGTCGTATTAAAGAATTTTATCCTAAAGACACCGCGTTACAAAAAGGCGTTTATAAAGTAACGTTTAAAACGGGTGACTGGTTTAAGGCCAATAATCAACGGACGTTCTTCCCTGAAGTACCGGTGGTCTTTGTGATTGATGGCACTTTGGAATACTACCATATTCCGCTACGGCTTAGTTCTTATGGGTATTCGACGTATCGGGGGAATTAAAATGTAGGGCATGTTTTCACAAAATTTTAACGAATATTCAAGAGGCTATATTTTTCATTGACTTCATCCAAAGTGAAATATCTTTTAATTTGGCGTAAATTATTCTTTTCATAAGAAAATCCTGCGAAGATAACAGGCTGATTTTTCTTAATCGATTCTTCCTTCGAGATATGGATACTATTTAGCTCATAAAAATATGGTTCTTTACTAATGATTTCTGCAACCTTATCAAAATAACCTCTTTCAACCCCTCGACCATAGTCATTATAGTCAATCAAATTCTTTGGAATTAGATGAACTTTGTCTTTGTATTTTTGAGAATTTTGATAAATATCTGCTATCTCATAACAATCAAACTCATAACTATCCTCTTTTAATTTCATTTGATAATACTTAATACCTCTTCCTTTCAATACTTCCATAACTTGCTGTTGGCATACTTTTGCATAAGAATCAGGCAATTTGTTATTGTTTTTTACGAGATCAATTTTTGATTTAGGCATCCTCATTCCGAAGTAGATTGCTTTCACTGCCCTATAATCATAGTTAAATCTACCAAAAGGTTCGATACAAATCCTGTACTCTTCTTCGTGTCGCCATTTTATAGATTTAGTCCCTGTTGTAACTCGCAATAATTTTTCCACAGCTGTCGCTCCATTTTTGAATACATGATCAAACTTCAATTCTGGTCTTTGTTCAGCATAATCAATCTCAAACGCAGCACTTATAGATCTCAGTTCATCAAGCTTTTCAAAATCATATTCAATACAGAATCCTGTATGTGAATCGGCATAATATGCCCAAAGCAATTCGTCCTTTTGAATTCGACTTAGAGAGTAAATCCCGACCTCCTTCCTAACTTTTTGACATAGTTGATCAAATTCTTTCCTAATATCAGAAGTCGAAAAACTAAATATATTATGAAACAGCTCAAATACTTTATGAATGTCTTTTTCACTGAATAGATTCTCAGATGGATCATTCAGCTGTGTCGAATGTGGAGCATAAAAATAATTGTTCTGTAAAGCTTCCAAATCACGTTTTGAACCATATCTATATTTATATAATTTCATTTTATCCAATAAAAAACCCATACCTGAATATTGGTTTTACCTACTTTTTCTTATGTGTGCAAATAAGATTTCTGACTCTGCCCTCTTGTCATTCTGCCTACCCAATGCTATTTATGATTCATATAATTTATATTCTAAAATAAAACGTATCTAAAAAGGAGTTTTGCAATGGATCAGCAAGTCAGCCAGATGTTTAATCAGGACCGGTTAATTCAGCATCTTGGTGCTCATCTGGTTTCTTATAACCACAATTATGCAAAGATCGAATTAAAGGTGACTGAACAGCATTTACAGGGTCATCAGACCTGTAATGGTGCCGTGATTTTCGCATTGGCAGATGCAGCCTTTGCCATTGCCTGCAATACCGGTGAACATCCGGCAGTCGGTCAACATTGCGGTATTCATTATTTAAAACCGGGCTTGCTTGGCGACACACTGACTGCTATAGCAGAACATAAGGCCAGCAGTGGCCGTAGTGGCATTTATGATATTCAGGTGATGAATCAACATAATCAAATCGTGGCGGAATTCCGCGGAACTTCACGACTGCTCATTAAATAGATTTGCTTGCAACATGTACTTCAATAAAAAACCGGTGACGATGCACCGGTTTTTTAAATTAAGAATAATTTCGGATTTAAGCTTTAAGCCATTTCTCGGCTTTAGCCGGATCTTCCACTTTCAGTTCAACTTCGGTCAGTTTAGAACCCGCGGCTTGAACTTCAAACGTCATTAGCTCATCACGACGGAATGCATGTACCGTAAAAATACCTTGCTGTTTTGCATAGCTTTCAACAAGTTTGGTCGTTGCTTTTAAGCCATCAATTGCAATGATGACATCATTGGCAGAAAGGCCAGCGAGCACAGCAGCACCATCACGACGCGCCGATTGAACCAGCACACCTTCCGGCTTATCTGCCAGTTTTAAACCGAATGGCAAAGACTTGTCATTTTTCAGGCTATAACCAATACCAAACTCAGGGAAGAGCTGATCCAGCGGCAACTCATCTGTGGTATTGATTAAGTGATTAATCTGTTCTGACCAATCATCTCCTGTCAGTTCTTTGCATAATTCAAAGATCGTCCGTTCATGCACCTGAACGCCCTTCTGGGCATTTTCATAGAAACGGCGCATCAAGGCATCCAGACTTGAACCACGTAAACGCAAACCTAAATCCAGGCACAGTGCGACTAAACAACCTTTGTTGTAATAGCTGGTACCCGCATTATTCGAGTTTTCATCCTGACGATAGAATTTCACCCAAGCATCAAAACTGGATTCAGACACGGACTGAATCGCACGCCCCGGATTTTGCAAATAACGGTCAATCTGCGCTTTTAACAAAGCAATATACGATTCCTGATTAATCACGCCACTGCGCAGCAAAATCAAATCATCGTAATAGGAAGTGAAACCTTCAAAGATCCATAACAGAGAGGTATAGCCTTCTCTGTTTAAATCATAATTAACGAAGTTTTCAGGGCGAATGAATTTCACCAACCATGAATGGAAATATTCATGGCTACATAAGCCCAAGAAACGCTGATAATCTTTAGATGGTTCTTCAGGTTCATTGGCTTTCGGCAAGTCATCGCGTGGCGTAATCAGGCTGGTAGAATTTGGATGCTCCAGACCGCCATAGCTATTGCCGGTTGCCATGGTCATAAAGGTATAGTCCGCAAACGGCGCTGAACCAAACATTGAAATTTCTGTAGCACAGATTTTTTCAATATCCTGCTGCATACGCGCCGCATTCATAGCATGTTTGCCTGACACCACAAATTCATGCGGAATGCCATTTGCTTCAAAACTGAAACGGATTTGTTCTGCCAGCTCAAATGGCGCATCAATCAATTCGGCATAGTTTTTGGCTTTCAGGGTGAAACGGCCTTTGACCAGACTTTTAGCTTGCATGCCGGTTGCCAGCTGAAAATGCTTTAATTCATCTGGCAGGAAGATTTCCAGTTCAATTTCTTTATTTTCCTGACCTTCTAGCCCTAAACATGCACAAGCCGGGTTCACGTAGAGACGATTTTGATCAACATATGCACCACGAACGGACAGGTCATAGGCATAGACATCATATTCCACTGTAATCAGTTCATGATCAGTATTGAATAAACGCCATTTGTTCTTTTCAAATTTCTGGATCTGTAACTGGCGCCCATCTTCATCATAGGCTTTGACCGCTTCAATGTGCTTGGAAAATTCTCGAATCAGATAGCTTCCCGGAATCCAGGTGGGTAATGACAAGACTTGGGTCGGGTCCGCAAGAAAACGAACAGTCACGTGAATAAGATGCTGACGATAATCGTCAAATTCAATTTGATAATGCAACATAATGAACGATATAAAATTAAAATAAATGAGATATAGCTTAGCTTAGCATTTTTTAAGCCAGTATGGTTTAGCTGTCTTATTTGTCTACATTTACGACTAGCTATCTGTATAAAAAAGGCATAGCATGCGTGAAAATTAAATCGTTCAACACCCGCCGGGTTATCAAGGAACACCATTGAAATACATCATCTCACTGATTGCGGTTTTCAGTTTATTTATTTCTGCATTTTCACATGCTGCCCTACTCAATATTGTGCCTGAAAGCGTTGAAGCTGAAGCCTGGACCATTCTGGATTCACAGTCTGGTCAAGTCATTGCAGAGCATAATGCCGATGTGCAACGCGCTCCGGCTTCGCTGACCAAAATGATGGTGGCTTATATTGCCTTAAAGGAAATTGAGGCCGGGAAATTAAATAAAAATGAAGTTTTAACCGCGACCTCTGTGGTAAAAACCGTGATGTGGGATGAGTCACAGATGTACCTGAAAGAAGGTGATCAGATTTCAGTCGATCAGCTTCTGGCGGGCTTAATTATCATGTCTGCCAATGATGCCGCGGTGACGCTGGCTGAGAAAATTTCGGGTGGTATTCCGCAGTTTGTTGAACGCATGAATCAGGAAGCCAAAGCGCTGGGCATGCAGCATACCAATTTCCAGAATCCGGCCGGTATTACCATGCCTGAGCATTATTCGACTGCCGCCGATTTGGCCAGACTGTCTATGGCGGTGGTGAATGAAACCCCGAATTATCTGTATTATTCCAAACAGCCAAGCTTTACTTATAACCAGCATTTTCATCGTGCGACCAACCGCGTGCTTCAGGTTGATCCAACAGTAGATGGTTTAAAAACCGGTTTTACCCGTGCAGCAGGCTATAACCTGGCATTAACTGCCAATCGCGTCACAACAGATTTTGAAATGCCGAATCGCCGTCTGATTGTGGTGGTACTGGGTACTAAAAGTGCGGCAAAACGCGCTGAAGTATCACATAAGCTGATGAACCTGGCTTATACCTATACCCGCAATGAAGTAGCGATCAAAGATCAACAGCTACTGGCTGAGTTGCCTGTGATTAAATCCACCTTAAAAATGTTTAAGGTGCAAACCAAGCAACCGCAGATTATTACCACTTCTTTATATGATCAAGGCTACAGTATTGACCTGAACCAGTTTGATCAAACCCAACAGCGTGTCATGCTGAATACTGGTGATGGCGTTTTAAAAAGTATCAAGCCGCTACAAGAAACCCAGACCCATATCAATGTTGAAGTGAAAGCATCTGAACTTATTGCGCCTTTGGCCACCATGATGCCTTTGGCCACCATTCAGGTTTATCAGAATAATCAGTTGATTCGCACCATTCAGATTGAAGATCATGTTGAAATTGAAGAAGCCAACCTGTTTCAGAAATTCTTTAGCTGGCTACAAGGCTTGTTCGGTTTGTTTTCAGACAATACGCCAAGCGTAAAGCTTTATCCTTTAGATAGGTAATAGCGCTACATCTCAAGTGACTTCCCTTTGAGCTAGAAGATCTACTCGCTGATCTTCTAGCAGATTCCCCTATCAATCTTGCCCTCCCATCACATCTTTCAAAGCAGCGACACTTACCTGCTCTCACAGAATTGCTACGTTTTGTAATTTGTATAACAATTTTAATCAAGACGCGTTTTAGCGCATGCCATAGTATATTTTCTCTCTATTTCTCTTATTTTTATTAAAAAAATAAACAGGTTAATCATATATGACAGCACATAAAATCGTGATTGTGGGTGGTGGTGCCGGTGGTCTGGAACTGGCGACTCAGCTGGGTGAGAGCTTGGGTAAAAGCGGTAAAGCGCAGATTATTTTGGTCGATCAAAAACTGACGCACATCTGGAAACCGCTGCTGCATGAAGTTGCTGCGGGCACCTTAAATCCACATGAAGAAGAAACCAATTATTTTGCCCATTCAGCGGCACATCATTATGAATTTATCTTGGGCACATTTACCGGTCTGGATCGTGAAGCGAAACAGATTGTGGTCGAAACGGAATATTTCTCCAAAAAGGCCCAAGCCAAGAAAAACCAGCGTATTGAGTATGACACCCTGGTACTGGCCTTGGGTTCTACCTCAAATGACTTTAATACCGAAGGCGTCAAACAGTTCTGTCACTTTCTCGACAGCCGCCCACAGGCTGATATCTTTCAGCAGGATCTGTTGCATCTCTATCTGAATGCTCAACATGAAGCTTCGAGCCGTGAACTAAATATTGCGATTATTGGTGCCGGCGCGACTGGAGTGGAACTGGCAGCCGAGCTGGTGGAAGCCAAACACAATTTCTTTAAATATGGCTTAAACAAGGTCGATCCAAATAAAGTCAAAATTACTTTAATTGAAGCGGCAGATCGCATTCTGACTGCACTCTCGCCGAAAGTTGCTGAACATACCATGCAACAGCTGGAAAAATTCGGTATTGAAGTTTTGACCAGTCACCGCGTAGCCAAAGTTGATGAAGACAAGATTTATTTTGCAGATGGCTCAAGCCTGGATGCCGAGATTAAAGTCTGGGCTGCCGGGATTAAAGCACCTGAAGTCTTGGCACAACTGCAAGACATGGAAAAGGACAATATTAACCGCCTGAAAGTCTATTCCACCCTGCAAACCAAATCTGACCCAGACATTTTTGCTTTCGGTGACTGTGCTCACTGCCAACCTGCTGCAGATGAACCCGTCTTGGGCCCACGCGCTCAAGTCGCTAGCCAACAGGCCAATTTTCTGGCCAATGCCCTGAAAGCACGGATCAATGGAGAAAACTATTTACCGATGTTTAAATTTTCCGACAAAGGCTCACTGATTTCCTTAAGCCAGAATAAAGCCGTCGGCGAGTTGCTCGGTCAAGTTAATGTGCAAGGCTTTGTTGCTAAATCGATGTATGTTTCTTTATATCGAATTCATCAGGCGACCATTCATGGTTATGCACATGCCGGCATTCTGACTGCAAAAGATTTTGTTACAGGAAAAATTTCTCCAAAGCTGAAATTGCATTGAAATTCCAGAATTTGGCCCAATCAATGAAAAAATCGTCAACAAAATTGTCAAATTGCGTTTTTTTGCTAATTTTAGTCTACAAAAATGCAATTTCACTTTATGATGTACCCTTAAAAAATTGAATGGATCAATTAACATGACTGCTATTGCAAATAACCTCGTGGTTTCTTTCCACTACACATTGACTAACGCAGAGGGTGAAACTCTCGACCAATCTCAAGGTGAACCACTTGCCTATTTGCACGGTGCAGGTAACATCATCCCAGGTTTAGAAAATGCGTTAGAAGGCAAAACTGTAGGTGAAAAATTCACTGTAAACGTTCCTGCTGCTGAAGGTTATGGCGAATACAACCCTGACCTAGTTCAAGAAGTTCCTGCGCAAATGTTCCAAGGCGTAGACAACATTCAGGCAGGCATGCAGTTCCAAGCTCAAACTGATGACGGCGTGCAAATCGTAACTGTTAAAGCAGTTGAAGGCGACAATGTTGTTGTTGATGCTAACTTCCCACTTGCTGGTCAAGACCTGACTTTCGAAGTTGAAATCGTATCTGTTCGTGAAGCTTCTCAAGAAGAATTAGATCACGGTCACGTACACGGTGTAGGCGGTCACCAACACTAAGATCTTCTGATCTTGAGTGAAAAAAGGCAAAGTCTGACTTTGCCTTTTTTATTGCCTGAAAATAGCCCGTAGAATATTAACTACCCAATTAGTCATAAAAAAAGCAGAGCCATTGCCCTGCCTTTATAATCCGATCTAGCTCTCCTTTTAAAGGAGGATCATCAAATTATCTGTTCTGGTTATAAATCTGCATAGCGGCTGGCAGATTTTGACGCATTGCGGCAATACGTTGGCTGCTTGATGGGTGGGTCGATAAGAACGCCACACCGCTGCTGCTTTGCTTACTCATTTTTTCCCACAGGGTAATGGCTGCATTCGGGTTATAGCCAGCACGCGCCATCAGCATTAAACCACCTTGGTCAGCACGGCTTTCCAGATTACGCGAGTATGGCAAGCCAATACCGATCTGACTACCTAATTGTGCTGCTGCAGCGCCACCTTGACCTACACCTGCTGCATTTAAGCCAATACCCAAGGCCAGATCAGTCAGGGCTTGAGCACCGATTTTCTGCTTAGAATGCTCTTCTAAGGCATGCACCATTTCATGCCCCATAATCGCTGCAATTTCAGCATCGGTCAGATTCAGCTTCGTCACGATACCAGTATAGAATACAACCTTACCACCTGGTGCAACAAAGGCGTTGACCTGATCAGATTTGAGCACAGCCAATTGCCACTGGAATGCTGTACCAGTTTGATTCATCTGGTTAGCAACTGGCTTCAAACGGTTAAATACATTATTAATCCGTTTATAGGTGGCTGAACTGGTATCCAGTTGGCCTTTATTGCGCGCATCATTGACCATGGCATTATAGCTTTGGCTCGCAGATGCATTTAAGGTCGCAGTATCTGCCCCTGCCATATCGGCAATGGTGGTACAACCTGATAATGTGACGACTGTAGCAGCAGCCATACTCAATAAAAGTTTATTCTTCATTATAATTTACTCCACCTTGGCTCAAGGGCAATTTACATTGTAAAAATTATAAGTGAAAGCGCGTAGCAGCTAAACGCTTAATTCATTCATCTTCTTATAAATTATGTAATTTTTAAGCCAAATACTGTATCGCCAACCAATAAATCAGACAAATAATATTGAGGCCCAAGTAAACCTGACTGAGTGGTTTGATTTTCTGTTCAAGCATTTCGTCTTTACGTTTGAAATATAAAAAAGCATTTTGCAATAAAATAATAGGCACTAATATACATGCAATAATGACACTCAGACCAATCAGCACCGCATAAATCACTTCGGGGTTTTGGGTTTGCGCACGAATAATCATCATGGCCATTGTTGGCGCCCCGCCCATCGCGAATAACAATGAATAAAACATGGTCGCCGATATATTTTTTTGCATCCTGCAGCTCATTTTTCTTTCTTTATATACCGCTATGTTAAAGCACATCACGCTACATTACCGATGCAACTTTAGTCTTGAAATACCTGCATAAATTTAACATATAAAAAAACCCATCCGGAGATGGGTTTTTATCATTCAAGCTTTAGTCAAATGAAGATTAAGCATCAAACGGGTGGCGAAGAACAATGGTTTCTTCACGGTCTGGACCTGTTGAAATGATGTCGATTGGACATTCAATCAATTGCTCAAGACGTTTTACATAGTTCAATGCAGCTTCTGGCAACTGATCTAGTGATTTCGCACCGAAAGTTGACTCAGACCAGCCTGGCATAGTTTCATAAATCGGTTTTAAAGTTTCGAATGCAAGCGCATCAGAAGAACCGACACAACCAGAATCTGCAGCTTCATAACCCACACAGATTTTCACTTCTTCTAAACCGTCAAGAACGTCAAGTTTAGTCAGGCAAATACCAGAAAGTGAGTTTACATCAACTGAACGGCGTAGAATTTCAGCATCGAACCAGCCACAACGACGTTGACGGCCAGTAGAGGCACCAAATTCATTACCAATCGTACCGAGGTGTTTACCAATCGCATCACCTGTGTCATTTGCAGCGTCATACACCAACTCAGTTGGGAATGGACCTGCACCTACACGCGTTGTGTACGCTTTAGTAATACCCAGTACATAGTCAAGGTGCAAAGGACCCAGACCTGAACCAGAGCTTACGCCACCAGCAGTTGTATTCGAAGACGTTACATACGGATATGTACCGTGGTCAACGTCAAGAAGTGAACCTTGCGCGCCTTCGAACATGATATTGTCACCGTTTTTACGGTAGTTATGCAATTCCGTGGTCACATCCACAACCAGTGGCGCAACAACCTTACGCCATTCGTCGCAAAGTGCCAGCACGTCTTCCAGTTTAACCGCTTCAACACCGTAGTATTCAGTCAGCTGGAAGTTATGGTAGTCCAGAAGTTCAGTTAACTGAGCAGTCAGATGTTCACCACCACGCACCAGGTCAGCAACACGGATTGCGCGACGCGCTACCTTGTCTTCGTATGCAGGACCGATACCACGACCTGTCGTACCAATCTTCGCATTACCACGTTTTTTCTCACGCGCCTGATCAAGTGCGATGTGGTTCGGAAGGATCAATGGACAGTTTGGAGAAATGCGTAAACGTTCTTTAACAGGAACGCCTTCTTTTTCAAGAATGTCCATCTCTTTGATGAGCGCTTCAGGAGAAAGAACAACACCGTTACCAATTAAGCACAATACGTTTTCACGTAAAATACCTGATGGAATGAGGTGTAAGACAGTTTTCTTACCACCAACCACAAGAGTGTGACCTGCGTTATGTCCGCCTTGATAACGAACTACCGCTGCCGCTTGATCTGTGAGCAGGTCGACGATTTTACCTTTACCTTCGTCGCCCCATTGGGTACCAAGTACCACAACATTCTTGCCCATAATAGCCTCATTACATCATGCTGTTAAAGTTGAAAGCCCCGCTCAGCGACATGAACACTGAGCCAAGCAGTTAAATCGTTTTGACTGCCCACTCACCATTCGCATTCACCAGCTGGTGCGTTGCATATGGAATCGAGTTTAAATCATCATTACCCAGTAACTGAATTACACTTAAGCCTTGTGCACGAATGTTCTGAATCGCATTCAGAAGTTCTGCATCAGTGCCTTTAGGTGCAACCACGACCTGTACCGCATCAAACTGACCTGCGCTTAAAGCATATAAGTCACAAGAGAAACCGGTTGCCGGACGGGCACGGCCAAAATGTTCACCAATGCCATCATAACGGCCACCTTGTGCCAGTGCAGCTGCACGGTTCGGTGCATAGACTGCATACATTAGGCCAGTATGATAATGGTATGAACGTAATTCAACCACATCAATCCCAATACTCAAGTTTGGCCAACGGGTTTGAACTTCATCTTTGGTGGTTTGCAAGACATTAAAAGCTTGCGTGAATGCTGGATTCGCCAACACTTCAGCACTTAAATGCGCTTGTAATGCATCCAGGTCGCTGGCATAGCGTCCAAGGGCATAAAAATCCTGACCAAATTTGAGGTCTGCCGTGAATTCTTCTAATTCTGGCAAAGCCTTGCGCTGGTATAAATCAGATAATTGCTGTTCAGCGACTTTGTTCAAGCCTGCCTGAGCCACCAGACTGCGGAATAAACCTACATGACCTAAGTCCAGATGGATACCATCTGCCAGACCTGTCTCCTGAATCAGACTGATCATCAAGTCGACCATTTCCACATCGGCATCGATGCTGTCTGAACCAAATAGCTCTGCACCCAACTGTAGTGGTGCACGTGAGGTATTAAAGCCGCGAGGCTTGGTATGCAGAACGGTTCCTGCATAGCAATAACGTGCCACACCTTCCACTGGATGTACATGCGCATCAATACGAGCCACTTGTGGTGTCATATCGGCACGCACACCAAGCAAACGACCAGAAAGCTGATCGATGACTTTAAAAGTGGCTAAGTCTAAATCTTGATTCGATTCTGAGAGAGAAGATAGAGATTCGATGTATTCAATGAATGGCGTGTACACCAGCTGATAACCTCGAGATGCAAGGAAATCCAGTGATTTACGGCGCAGACTTTCAATAACTTGCGCTTGTTCTGGTAATACATCAGCTACACCATCAGGTAATAACCATGTCTCTGAAATGGGCATGTTGTAAACCTAAATTCTTGTCAGCGCGGAACGAATCCGCATAAAAAAATCGGGAGCACACCCGATTTCTCCTAGTCTAGCACGATAGTTTTGGCTGTGCATCGCAAATTTTATAATTTTCGCTACCTGATGAAATCAACAACAATAGTGTCAACTATCAGCATTTTAATGCACATTCAAAACAAATAGCATGAAAAAATCCGGCCTTAAACCAAAGGCAATGCAGTGGTACTTTTGACCGTTTGCAATGGAATTTCAGTTTTTACACTTTGAATGCAGGGAATTTGGGTTAAATGATGAATCTGAAATTTACGATAGGCATCCAGATCAGCCACTACAATTCTTAAAAAGAAATCACAATCGCCCGCCATTAACTGGCACTCGACCACCTCTGGCATTTCCTTGATCGCTTCGACAAATTGATCGACCACAGCAGCTTCTTGAGACTTGAGCCAGACACGTGCAAACACACTCATCGCCAAATTGACCTTTTGCGGATTCAGCAGCGCGACATATTGCTCAATCACACCATCATCTTCCAGCTGTTTCACCCGTCTTAAACAGGGTGACGGTGACAAGCCAATTAATTGAGCCAGTTCATTATTTTGCAGTTTTCCATTCTTTTGCAGCTCATGCAAAATGCGTTTATCTATTTGATCCATGTCTATGCCTTGGCATTTAAAACCCCTTAAATTTAATTTAGCGCAATTTAATTTCAAATCAAAGCTAAGTTACTTGCATTACAACAGCAAATAGCCTGAATATCGCCATAAAATATGGTCTAGTTTTGCAGTACCTAGGTCATTTCCATGCTTTTGTTTAGACAAAGCACCGCAGCGGTAGTTATCCCTACCGATTTCAGCGAATTTCAACGTGGCATGAAAGATTCTATTCCCATGCTTTTAGGGATTATCCCCTTTGCGCTGGTGCTGGGTGCGACGGCGGGACAGAAAAATTTCAGCTTGCTCGAAGTGCCTTTACTGACAGGTTTGAACTTTGCCGGCGGTTCTGAATTTGCCATTCTGGAGGTCTGGAGCAGTCCACCAAATTTACTCATGCTGATGTTCATTGCCTTTCTGGTAAATAGCCGGCATCTGTTGATGGGCGCCAGTTTGGTGCCGTATTTAAAGCATCTTCCGAATCGTAAAGTTTTTCCGGCGCTGTTTTTTATGGTCGATGAGAGTTGGGCACTCGGTCTGGCTGATGCACAAAGGAAACAGGCGCAACTGGGTTATCGTGCTGCGTTTAGCATGCCTTATTATGCCGGCCTGTGTTTTTGCCTGTACTTGATGTGGGTCGGATTTACCACACTCGGCACCATGCTTGGACCTGTATTAGGCGATATCAACCGTTTTGGTTTCGATATGGCCTTTCCTGCTATATTTCTGGTGTTACTGAGAACTATGTGGAAAGGTTTTGAGGCTGCCCGGCCATGGCTGGTCAGTTTAGTCTGTGCGGCTTTGGCTTATTTATATTTACCTGCAGGCTGGTATGTGCCGGTTGGTGCCTTGTCTGGAATCGCTTCGGCATTTTTTCTGATTCAAGAGGATCAAACATGATCCAGATGAGTACCTTGGTGGCCATTATCCTGATTGCTGCGACCACTTATTTAACCCGGATCTTGGGCTATGTCTTGTTAAAAAATAAAACACTAACACAGCGCCAGCGAAAAATTCTGGAAGTAGTCCCCGGCTGCGTGCTGATTTCAGTGATTGCACCCTATTTTGTACGCGACCATCCTGCAGACCTGATCGCCTTGGCTTTAACGCTGTTCGCTGCTACACGTTTTGGATTATTACCGACCGTCGCCATCAGTATGGTTTCTGCCGCAGTTTTAAGAATTTTAATCGTCTAATACTTAAACAAAACCCCTTTAAATGTATCTCTAAAGGGGTTTTGTCTATTTTTGTGGATCAACCACTTTGGTGAGTAAACTGACCAGCTCGGCATTTTGTAATTCGACCTGCTGAAGTTTGGCTGTGGTCTGATCCAGTACTTCCTGCTGCACATGCATTTTTTTGGCTAGATCCTGCATGATTTCCAGGGTCTTTTTTAAATTCTCTTCCAGATGCACAATTTTTTCTTCGACTGGCACGCCTTCCACGCTACGTGGCTCATCACTCTGATTAAACTGCAGCCAGATCAGAAAAATCACCGCCAAAGTCAGCAGTATAATAAATCCCCAAACCACCATCATGTGCTTGCTCTTATTTCATTTTATTGTCTTTATCTTAACGAAAAATGCTGCAGATAACGCAAATAATTCAGCCTCAATTCCTGATTTTCGATCAATTACCGGCAAATTCTCTTAAAACATGGCTTGCAGAATATTTACAGGCAAGAAAAAAGCACCGTGTCTTGGTGCTTTTGAGGTTTAGATAACCCGAACTTAATGAAATGATTCACATAAATCCAGCAGACGGTTGGCATAGCCCCACTCGTTATCGTACCAGGCAAAGACTTTGGCTTGATGCCCAACGACTAGAGTCTGGGTCAAATCCACAATCAATGAATATGGGGAATGATTAAAATCACTCGATACCAATGGCTCATCCGTCACAGCCATGATTTCCGCAAAATCCTGCTGAGCAGCCTTGATCAGCACTTCATTCAGCTTGTGATCGGTAATCGGCGACTGGGAGACAAAGGTCAAATCAATCGCGGCCACATTAATGGTCGGCACCCGAATTGAATAACCATCAATACGATCTTCCATTTTTGGCATGACACGCTTTAAGGCACCGAGTGCGCTCGAAGTCGTAGGAATGATGTTATGGCCTGAAGCACGTGCACGACGCAAATCACGATGCGCATGATCCAGCACAGATTGATCTGCGGTCACCGCATGGATTTCAGTCATCAGGGCGCTAGTGATGCCAAAAGCATCATCGACAATTTTGACCAGTGGCACCAAAGCCTGTGTAGTACAAGAAACACTGGAAATGATCTGGTCCGATGCTTTGACTTCATGATGATTGACACCATAGACAATTGCGGCATCGACCGTATCAAAAGGTGCTGCGCCGATAATCACACGTTTCGCCCCTGCTCCAATATGCTGGGTCGCGGCTTCACGAGAACGGAACAGTCCAGTACATTCAAGCACTACATCTACCGCCAAGTTTTGCCAAGGCAACTTAGCCGGCTGCGACTCACACAAAACCTGTACTTTTAAAGCGGCATCCTGATAGCTGATATGCATATAGATATGTTCAGCATCATAGCTGAGATCCACCTGCCCCGGAAAACGGCCATGGGTCGAATCATATTTAAACAGATGAATTAGGGTTTCAACATCAGCAATATCGTTAATGGCAACGATTTCAAAATTAAAATCTTTCGGATTTTCAAACCATGCGCGCAGTACATTCCGTCCAATACGCCCAAATCCATTGATTGCCACTCGTTGCATGACTCGACCTTATATATACCTATTTTAAAATTCTTCTATGTTAAAGGATTTCTTGCGCCGTATATTAAAAAATTCAGTAAAAATACTGATTTTCGATTATTTTATTTCTGATCCATCTGTCTGTATTCGGATCACTTAAAATTCCGTTTATTTTTTAAAGTGATGGATATCCACGAATTCTGCTTCGGGAAAATTCAATTTAATTATTCAGCAAAAAACCTGAGTAAATAAATCCTTAGCAATTGGTTTTAAAATGATTGGTGCATACTGCTTTTTCCGTTATAATTTGGCGTTTTAAATTTTTAAGCCCCGCATTGCAGCAGAGCTCTTGTATGCTTGTCAGACTGTGGTGTTTTAGCCAAATCGGAAATTATGGAGTGACTTGGTTGTGAGTACTCGTTTTATGACATCAGCTGAAATTCGTGAAGCATTTTTGCGTTACTTTGAATCGCAAGGGCATACACGTGTCGCGTCGAGTTCTCTAGTACCTGCCAATGACCCAACTTTGCTGTTCACCAATGCTGGTATGAACCAGTTTAAAGATTGCTTCTTAGGTCTAGAAAAACGCGATTATGTACGTGCAGTGTCATCACAAAAATGCGTACGCGCAGGTGGTAAGCACAACGACTTGGACAATGTGGGTTATACAGCACGTCACCACACTTTCTTTGAAATGTTGGGTAACTTCTCATTTGGTGATTACTTCAAACGTGATGCGATCAAATTTGCCTGGGACTTTTTGACTAACGAAGAATGGCTTGGTCTTCCTAAAGATAAACTCTATGCAACCGTTTACCATACAGACGACGAAGCATTCGACATCTGGAACAAAGAAATCGGTCTAGACGCTTCTCGCATTATTCGTATTGGTGACAACAAAGGCGGTCAATACGCATCTGATAACTTCTGGGCAATGGGTGACACAGGTCCTTGTGGTCCATGTTCTGAAATCTTCTTTGACCATGGCGATCACATCTGGGGTGGCCTACCGGGTTCTCCTGAAGAAGATGGCGACCGTTTCATTGAAATCTGGAACAACGTTTTCATGCAGTTCAACCGTACTGCGGATGGCGTACTGCACCCTCTTCCAGCACCTTCTGTAGATACAGGTATGGGCTTGGAGCGTATTTCTGCTGTTTTACAGCACGTCAACTCAAACTACGAAATTGACTTATTCCAGCATTTACTTAAAGCTGCGGCTGAAATTATTGGTCTGGATACTACAGCGCTTGAAGCTGAAGCTGCTGAGAAAGGCACACCAGTTCAGTATCCTGCTTCATTGAAAGTCGTTGCTGACCATGCACGTTCATGTTCATTCCTGATTGCTGATGGCGTAAACCCATCGAATGAAGGTCGTGGTTATGTACTGCGTCGTATTATCCGTCGTGCAGTACGTCATGGTAACAAATTAGGCGCAACAGGTTCGTTCTTCCACAAAATGTTGAAGCCACTGATCGAAGTGATGGGCGATGCATACCCTGAACTTGCTGCTCAACAAGCACGTATCGAAGCACAACTTCTTAAAGAAGAAGAACAATTTGCCAAAACACTTGAGCAAGGTTTGAAATTGCTTGAAGGCGAATTGGCACAGTTAAAAGGTTCTGTGATTCCGGGCGAAGTGGTATTTAAACTTTACGACACTTACGGTTTCCCGACTGACTTAACTGCGGATATCGCACGTGAACGTGACTTAACTATTGATGAAGCTGGTTTCGAAACTGAAATGGCTGCACAGCGTCAACGCGCACGTGATGCAGGTAAATTCGCGATCGACTACAACAGCGTAGTTAAAGTTGAAGGCGAAACTCAATTTGAGGGTTATGACGCAACTGCAGGTGAAGGTCAAATCATCGCAATCTACAAAGATGGCGAGCAAGTTGACGAAGTGGTTGAAGGCGACGAAGCACTGATCGTACTTAACCAAACACCTTTCTACGCAGAAAGCGGTGGTCAAATCGGTGATACAGGTATCTTTAAAAACGATACTGGTATTTTCGAAGTGCAAGATACCAAAAAATCTGGTGGTGCATTTGTACACCAAGGGATCGTGACGATGGGTAACTTAAAAGTTACTCAAAATGTAGAAGCAAAGGTTAAAGCAGACATTCGTGCAGCAACAGCACGTAACCACTCTGCGACTCACCTGCTACATGCTGCGTTACGTCAAATTCTAGGTTCACATGTACAGCAAAAAGGTTCATTGGTTGCATCTGATGTGTTACGTTTTGACTTTGCCAACGACCAGCCTGTAAGCTTTGAACAGCTGCAAGAAATTGAACGCTTGGTCAATGCTGAAGTGATTGCCAATACTGCGGTGTCTACTGAACTTCTGGATATCGAGTCTGCGAAGGCTAAAGGCGCGATGATGCTGTTTGGTGAGAAATATGGTGACGAAGTACGTGTACTGTCTATGGGTTCAGTGATTGAAGAGAAAAACTTCTCAATCGAACTTTGCGGTGGTATTCACGTAAAACGTACCGGTGATATCGGTCTGTTCAAAATCACCTCTGAAGGTGGTGTGGCAGCCGGTGTACGTCGTATTGAAGCAGTAACAGGCACTAAAGCAGTTGAAGTTGCGCAAAAAGCCGATCGCGATATCAATACGATTAACGGTTTGCTCAAAGCGCAAAAAGACCAGACTTTAGAAAAAGTTGAAGCACTGGTTGATACTGCATCGAGCTTGCAGAAACAGATCGAACAACTCAATCAAAAACTTGCTAGCCTGCAAGCTGGTGAACTTCTAAGCCAAGTTCAAAGCATTGCAGGTCGTGCAACCTTGATTACAACTGTTGAAAACATGGATGCAAAAGCACTACGCAACCTGCACGACGGTGTGAAATCAAAATTAGAAAATGCAGTGATTGTTCTGGCAGGTGTAGAGGGTGACAAGGTGAGCTTAATCGCATCTGTAGCAAAAGACTTTACTGCTTCTATTAAAGCAGGTGACATCATCAAACATTTGGCAACTGAGCTAGGTGGTAAAGGTGGTGGTAAACCTGACTTGGCACAAGGTGGCGCGCCACTTAACGAGAAGTTTGCTCCAGTGATGGCAGATTTAACTGCCTGGCTTGCGGCAAAATAAAACTTCAATTTTGTGTAACTGACCCTGATAGGTACATCAGGGTCATGGCTTATATGGAACAACTATGGCATTAATCGTTCAAAAATATGGCGGTACCTCTATGGGTACTCCCGAGCGCATTTTAAATGTTGCTCGTCGTGTAAAGCGCTGGCATGACCACGGCCACAAGGTAGTGGTAGTGGTATCAGCAATGAGTGGCGAAACCAATCGTCTACTTGCTTTAGCGAAGGCCATTACCGAAACCCCTGACCCACGTGAACTAGACCAAATGGTATCTACGGGTGAACAGGTTACGATTTCTATGTTAGCAATGGCGCTGAACTCAATTGGAGTTGAAGCAAAATCACTAACAGGTCGCCAGGTTGGCATGAAAACCGACAGCTCATTCAATAAGGCACGTATCGAATCCATTGATACTGAAGTCCTGAACTCAAATCTGGATGCAGGCCGCGTACTTGTCGTTGCCGGTTTCCAGGGTTTTGATGAACATGGCAATACCACTACTTTAGGGCGTGGCGGTTCTGATACTTCAGGTGTTGCAATTGCTGCCGCACTCAAAGCAGATGAATGCCAAATTTATACCGACGTTGACGGTGTATATACCACCGATCCACGTGTTGCACCAAAAGCAAAAAAAGTTGATCGTATTTCATTTGAAGAAATGCTTGAGATGGCGTCACTCGGTTCTAAAGTCCTGCAAATTCGTTCAGTTGAATTTGCTGGTAAATACCAGGTGCCTTTACGCGTATTATCAAGTTTCGACAATGACAACGATGGCGCATTCGACGAAGAGTTTAAGCAAAACGTTGGTACACTTATTACGACTGAATTGGAAGACAATATGGAACAGCCAATTATCTCCGGTATCGCATTTAACCGTGACGAAGCAAAATTAACTATTTTAGGCGTGCCTGACGAACCGGGTATTGCTTCTAAAATTTTGTGCCCGATTGGTGATGCCAATGTTGAAGTGGATATGATTATCCAGAACGTTGAAGAAGATGGTACAACTGATTTCACTTTTACTGTGAACCGTGGCGAATTAAATAAAGCCAAAGCTATTCTTGAAGCAACTGCTCAAGAAATTGGTGCACGTGAAGTTGCGACCCGTTCAGATATCGTAAAAGTATCGATCGTAGGTGTCGGTATGCGTTCACATGCCGGTGTAGCGAGCAAAATGTTTACAGCATTGGCAGATGAAGGTATTAACATCCTGATGATCTCGACGTCTGAAATCAAGATTTCTGTGATCATTGAAGAAAATTATCTTGAACTTGCGGTTCGTTCATTGCATACCGCATTCGGTTTAGACCGTGAACAAGGCGAATCTAGCGCACGTGCTTAAGCGTTAAGATAGAATATTGTCATTGTTTGACAGTATTTTATAAAAGTCTACAAAAATGCAGAGCCACTATAGTTTTTTTTATAGTGGCTCTGTTATATTAAGCCTGAGGATTTTTAACCAGCTGAGATAGATTAAAATCTTTCACCCAGATGACAGAATTTCTATCCAGATCTTATTTTGTAATTTTTGGTTGTGCTTTTTGTTTTATATTCAATAGATTGCAGGTTTTGCATTTTGCAAGGAGAAAAACATGCTGATTCTGACTCGACGCGTCGGGGAAACTTTAATGATTGGTGATCAAGTCAGTGTGACTGTGCTTGGTGTAAAAGGTAACCAGGTTCGTATCGGGGTAAATGCTCCGAAAGAAGTCTCTGTGCACCGTGAAGAGATTTACCAGCGTATCCAGCATGAACGTGCAATGCATGAACATCTTCAACATATCGATCAAGATTACCAACCTTCTTATGAAGACGATAGCCAGACACAAAATAACTTTAACCGTTAATGTTTGTGTGAAGAATAAAGCGGCTTTTGAGCCGCTTTAAATTTGTCTAAATTTTATACAAAAATATTAAATACTTAGATAATTTAAAATAAAACTTAAAGTTCTGCACCCTGCTGTAATGCTGCAATCACCTTTTTTACCGGCCCAAAACTGCGACGATGCTCATCAATCACGCCATGTAAGGCAATCGCTTCAAAATGTGCCTTGGTCGGATAACCCTTGTGCTTGGCAAAGCCAAATTGCGGATGCTTCTGGTCCATCTCGATCATCTGATGATCACGGGTTACTTTCGCCAGAATACTGGCTGCTGAAATTTCAGCATGCAGTGCATCACCACCCACCACGGCATCACAGCTCATAGCAAGGCCCTGTGGAATCTTGTTGCCATCGACCAATACATGCTCAGGCTGAACTGGCAAAGCTTCTACAGCACGGCGCATGGCCAGCAAAGAAGCTTGCAAAATATTATGTTCATCAATCTCTGCCGCAGAAGCCTCAGCAATGGCCCATGCCAGCGCTTTTTCCTGAATCTCGATAAAAAGTTTTTCACGCTTCTTTTCAGTGAGTTTTTTAGAATCATTTAAACCCTCAATCGGGTTGTTCGGATCCAAAATAACTGCCGCAGCGACCACCGAACCCACTAATGGCCCACGCCCTGCTTCATCTACACCAGCAATCTTCATGTCTATTTTTCCATAAAAAATAGGCTGAACCAGTCAGCCTATTTCAATTTAATCTTGGCTTAGTTTACAGCTTCAGCTACACAAGCGTTAATGGTTTTTGCAACCACATTGCCGACAATCGTCGCACGTGCTGCCGGGTCAATCGCTGCAGTCGCCAAATCTACCGCTGTTACGCTTTGGGGTGCTTTTTCGCTGACACAGCCACAAATTTCAGTCTGGATATTCTGCTTTTGGGTCGTAGTCATTAGACGTGTAGCTGTTTGCCATGCTGGAATATTATTCAGCTCAGTCGTACATTTTGCATTGATCGCGATTTTAAGCGCAGCCCCACCCAGCTGTTGAGTCGTGGTTTGCGTTTCAGGGCTGCCTGTTGTTGCACAAGCCGATAAAACCAAAGTAAGCGGAGCAAGTGCAGCCAATAATTTTTTCACAGATCTGTTCCTTGTTTATTCATATATGAAGCGTGACGCTATTGTGCCGAAATTCACCTGAATAAGAAATCTATAAATCATCCTGAATGTTTAATCTGCACCCAGCCATTTCAATGGATGTTGCATGAAAGCCACCATAGCGTTGCAGATTTGGAATTGCTGGGCTGATTCGCCCTTTGCTAAGGTGCATCCATCTTTGAGGGCAATCGAAAATCACATGGAAAAAGTACAATATTACACGCGCACGGCACAATGGTTGCACTGGATCATGGCAGTTATCTTTATTGCGGCCTGGCTGATTGGTTTTTATAGTGGGAATTTTTTAAGTTATGAGGTCGATGGCAGCTTTAAAGGCGATGTCATCACCCTGCATAAAAATATCGCCACCACCATTATTTTCCTGTTGGTTGTGCGAATTTTCTGGCGTTATACCCATCCTGCCCCTGAACTACCGGACACTATGTCACCCCGGATGAAAACTTTGGCACATGCAGGTCATCTGGCTTTGTATTTTATGCTGATTGCTCTACCTGTCACCGGCTGTTTATATAGCTGGAGTCTGGGCTATCCAGCACCAGTGCTATATTTATTTAACCTGCCGGCACTGATTGCAGAAAATCCGGCTGTAACCGCGATCGTAAAACCCCTGCATATCTGGCTTTCCTGGGCAGTTGGCTTACTTTTAGTTGGACATATTTTCGCAGCACTGAAACATCATTTTATCGATAAAGATCATGTACTCAACAGCATGACCCGACAATCCAAATCTTCTAAAAAATAATCTGCAAAACCACACTCAATCAGCTTTCATTGCAAAGCTGATTTTATTTTAAGAACTCGGTCATGCAGCCTTTCAGACTGTTTGCAATAGCCTGTTGCGTGAGTTTTGACTTTACTTCTTCATCCAGAGTCGCTTTCAGTAAAGTGCTTGCCGGAATATCCTTGAGTGCATGCTCACCTACACATGAACAGACATTCTGTTCAAGTTCAGCTTTATTTTTGTCCTGCATAAAATAGGTCGAGGCAGTCCAGAATTTAGATGCTTTCAATTCTTTTGCACATTGGTATTCAATCACGGGTTTTAAAGTACGCTGTGTCAAAGTCATATCCGCATTTGAGCAAGCAGATATCAACACGCTACTGATGAGCAGAATTATATTTTTCAATTTCATATCCATCTATAAAAACAAAGGCAGAGCGAACCCTGCCTTTTATTTAAAAACTTAAACCAGGGCACGGATCTGGTTGATCCATTGCTCTTTTTCAGTATCGGTAATAAAAGAGGCTTCAAATGAGTTAATGGCCAACTGTTTGAGTTCCTCATTGCTTAAATCCAGTGCTTCAGCAATGGCAATAAAATTGTCATTCATATAACCACCAAAATAAGATGGATCATCTGAATTGACTGTAACGTGCACGCCTTGTTGCAAGAGGCAACGGATATTATGCTGCTGCATATCATCCACGACGCAGAGTTTCAGGTTTGACAATGGGCAAACTGTCAGTGGCATCTTTTCTGCGATCAGGCGCTGCATTAACTCCGGATCTTCTTCCGAACGAACCCCATGATCAATACGATTCACTTTCAGTAAATCTAAAGCTTCCCAGACATAAGCTGCCGGACCTTCCTCACCTGCATGTGCTACAACCAAGAAACCTGCTTCACGCGCTTTAGCAAAGACACGTTCAAACTTTGAAGGTGGATGCCCGACTTCACTTGAATCCAGACCGACCGCAATAATCTGGTCTTTATAAGGCAAAGCCTGTTCCAGTGTTGCAAATGCAGCATCTTCGCTTAAATGACGCAAGAAGCACATAATCAGATGTGAACTGATACCCAGTTTAGCTTTGGCATCATCACAAGCTCTTTGCAAGCCGTTGATCACGGTTGAAAAAGCAACGCCACGATCGGTATGGGTTTGTGGATCAAAGAACATTTCAGTATGCACGACCCGGTCTTCAGCACATTTTTCAAAATACGCCCACGCCAGATCATAAAAATCCTGTTCATAAATCAGTACAGCAGCGCCGGCATAATAAATATCCAGGAAGGACTGAAGATTATGAAAGTTATAGGCCTGTTTAACTTCTTCAACAGATTTATACGGGATGGCAATTTTATTACGCTGAGCGATCGCAAACATTAGCTCAGGCTCAAAAGTGCCCTCAATATGAACATGAAGCTCGGCCTTTGGCAAAGCTCGAATCAACTCAAGACGGTTCATCGCTTCTCCTCATGAAACCTAAAATAATAAAAAAAGGGTGCAAACTGAGTTTACACCCTTTCCAAATCTAGAAAAATTAGCCGCCAAATAGTGCGAATTTAAGCGTCCATAGTACTGCAATAATCCAGACCATATACGGTACAGTTGATGCCTTACCGGTTAACAATTTGATCAGTGCATAGCTGATGAAGCCCATCGCAATACCATCAGCAATTGAATAGGTAAATGGCATAAATACAATGGTTAAAAATGCAGGAACTGCTTCTGTAATATCTTCCCAGTCAATATGCACGATACCTTGAATCATTAAGACACCGACAAATAACAGCGCTGGTGCTGTTGCAAAGCTTGGTACAGACTGTGCCAATGGTGCAAGGAACAAACAGGCAACAAACAGGATACCGACTACAACAGCAGTTAGACCTGTACGGCCACCGGCTGCTACGCCCGCAGAAGATTCAATGTATGGCGTAGTTGAAGATGTACCCAGCGCTGCACCTGCAACAATTGCAGAAGAGTCCGCAAAAAGTGCTTTTTTCAAACGCGGCAGTTTGCCATCTTTCAACAAGCCTGCACGGTGTGAAACACCTACAAGCGTACCGGTTGAGTCGAATAAATCGACCAGGAAGAAGACAAAAATCACGCCAATTAAACTGGCAGTGAACAGACCTTCAAAGCTCATTTGCATAAATGTGGGTGCAATCGATGGCACTGCGCCAACCACACCTTTAAATTCACTCAGACCCAATGCTGCTGAAATACCGGTTAACACCAAAATACTGATGATGATCGCACCACGCACTTTAAAGTGATGCATCACAACAACCAGAAGGAAACCAAATAATGCAAGCAAAACCGATGGTTGTTTTAAATCGCCCAAACCTACCAACGTAGCAGGATTATCCACAATCAGGCCGGCATTTTTCAAAGCAATCAGCGCAAGGAATAAGCCAATACCACCACCGATGGCCAGTTTCAGCGACATTGGAATCGCATTTACAATGGCTTCACGGATTTTGAACATGCTGATCGCAATAAACACAAGACCGGAGATAAACACAGCCCCGAGTGCTGTTTGCCAAGGCACACCCATTCCCAAACAGACGGAATAGGTAAAGAAGGCATTTAAGCCCATGCCTGGTGCAAGTGCAATTGGATAATTTGCAATCAAGCCCATGACTAAACAGCCAATCGCGGCTGCAAGACAGGTTGCTACAAAGACAGCCCCATGATCCATCCCCGTTTCGGACAAAATCATCGGATTGACAATAATGATGTAACACATCGTTAAGAATGTTGTCACACCAGCAAGAACTTCTGTACGGAAACTGGTTTTGTTTTCACTCAGTTTAAACAGACGTTCAAGCATACTTTCTGAAGATGGATTAGGAGTCGTCATGACCTAGCCCCTATTGAGTAAACTTTATGCTTTAAGCAAGCCGTCAAATAAATGAAATTTTATAAAAAAATTCATCAATTTTAAGGATGTGTTAGCAACGAATATGCCAGCATAGCCATTTGACGGGTTAAAATGTTGGAACAGCTTACAGCCCCAGGGCTATGCTATAAAAACCCAAAAAAAATCTAAACAAAAAAGCTGCATAACCTTTATGCAGCTTTATTTTCTCGATTTAAATCAAATGCTTAACAAGATGAATTCTGCTTCATCCTGATCGTTGGCAAATTATAACACATTGATTTCTTATTGCTTATTTGATTTTACACTTTATTAGAAATTAATATATTCCAGGTGAATATTTAAAAAATTTTATTATATTTATTATGGTTTTAATTTTATTAATCCAGCCCAATTGGCGGGAGGAAGATATATAACCTGCTTAATGTCGATGCCGATTGGATTCCAGCAATTTGCTTGAATCACGTCCATCGTTCAAGACATGACGGATCTTTTCATATTTTCTGATTTCTGACTGTTTATGGACACAAAATCCTAATAAACTGATCATTAAGGCAAAAACAGGGATAGCATATATTTTCATTTTTATTATGCTGCTTTGTAACACTATGCAATTATGCTAACAAAAAACCTAACAAACTTGTGACATAGTTTACATTTAACCCGATAGAAGGCATTTATTTATCCTCTAAATATTAATTTTATGTCGTTTTATTTATTAATACTTAATTAATTTATAATTCTTTTTTCAAAAAATCGATCCTATTAAAAACCCTTTTAAAAAAACTAAATAATTGAATTTAATATATTTTTTAAACACCCTAAAAGAAGTTTATTCAAAATTAAAATATGTAGATAAATGAAATCTAACCTATTCAATAGAACTTATTTCGGTTTATTTTATCGGCCTTTTCCAAGAATGCTCAACTTTAATTTTTAAAATAAAATGATCTAAATAAGGGAGATTTTGCAAGGGATTTCAAAGTGTTTAACGATATTTTTTATTTTTAACTATCTTGAAGTTTTCATTATGCAGTTCATCCACACTTCACTCATCATAGAGTCAAATCGTTGAACACTAGTTAAGAAGCTAACCATGATAAAGACATCCCAATATCCGGCATACATATCCTCATGCTGGATACTGGGAATCATCTCATTTATGCACTCAGTTGTTCATCACGCTTGAACACCAGTTCTCCTTTGAGTGAACTGTCTGCATCAAAATAATAGCCATCAGTATTAAAAGCTTTTAGCCCCTCTATACGATCAATTTTATTTTCAATCATAAAACGCGCCATGAGACCGCGTGCTTTTTTGGCATAGAAACTGATCACTTTATATTTGCCATTTTTCTGATCCAGAAATACCGGCTTGATAATGTCTGCCTGAATTTTGCACTCGTTGACTGATTTGTAATATTCATCAGAGGCGATATTCACCAGGATTTCAGAATTTGCTGCTGCTAGATCCTGATTAATCACATCAGTAATGTGATGTGCCCAGAAGTCATATAGGTTATGCCCGCGGGAATTGGCCAATTTGGTTCCCATTTCCAGACGGTACGGCATCATCAAATCCAAGGGACGTAAGAGTCCATATAATCCAGACAACATGCGTAAACGGTCTTGTGCATAGTGCAGATCTTCATGTTTTAAACTATAGGCATCCAGACCTGTATACACATCGCCTTTAAATGCAAAAATCGCCTGACGGGCATTGGCTAAATTAAAATCCGGTTGCCAGTCATTAAAACGTGCGGTATTTAAAGTGGCAATTTTTTCACTAACACTCATTAAGCTGGAAATTTCTGTTGCAGAAAGTGTGCGACAAACGTTGATCAAGTCCTGTGAATGTTCTAATAATCTCGCTTGAGTAAATTGGTCAGTCGGTAATGGAGTATCGTAATCGAGAGTTTTGGCTGGAGAAATTAAAGCGAGCATGGCAACCTGGTCAAAAAATGATTAATCAAACTATATCAGTCTGCTTATTTTAATTCCAATTCATGTTTTTATTCACCATAATCGTTAAAATGCACGATTCTCCTGTTAATCATCGGTTTTTATATGCCCGAGCAAATTTTTCTTCAAGGGCCTGCGGGTCAGATTGAAGTTTTTGTGGATTATCCTCAGGGTGAAGTGAAAGGATTCGCGGTAGTTTGTCACCCCCATCCATTGCAAGGCGGTACACCACAACATAAGGTTCCGGTTTTACTGGCACAAATGTATCTGGAACGTGGCTGTATTGTGTATCGTCCAAGTTTCCGTGGTTCTGGTCAAAGTGAAGGTATACATGACGAGGGCTTCGGTGAGACGGATGATGTATTAGAAGTCATTCGGTTCGCTCGTAACCAGCATATTGCCCTGCCTTTTTATGCAGGTGGTTTTAGTTTTGGTGCGCATGTCATGGCAAAAAGCTATGCAGCCTTACCCGTAGAACTGCAACCAAAGCAAACCATTTTATGTGGTCTGCCGACTGCAACAGTGGCTGGTATTCGCCATTATGTTACACCTGCAATTAAAGGCGACATTCTGTTCATTCATGGCGAAGCCGATGAAGTGACTTTGCTCTCAGATATGATTGAATGGGCAAAGCCACAACGCCATTTAGTGACCGTATTACCTGGTGCCAATCATTTTTTTACCGGATATTTAAAGCAATTGCGGATCGCAATGACCCGGTACTTAGCGCTTGGTTAAATAAAAAACCCATCAGATGATGGGTTTTTTATTAAAAGACAAAATCTTCTGCAAAAATTTCATACATCACAGCCCGATATTTAGGCTTATCGATGTAGCGGATAATTTTTCCGCCCAAGCGTTCTGCAATTTTACGGCTAGCCCAGTTTTCTTCTGCTACCGGGTAGCTTAAAACTTGAATCCCTAATGTATTGAAAGCATAAGCCACAACACAATGCACTGCCTCATGTCCATAATGATGACCATGTGCAGTTTCACGAATCCAAATACCGACTTCAGGTATTTCATCATGAAGTCGATGCAAACCACATAGCCCAATAAATTCTTGTGTTTCAATATGACGGATCACAAATACATATTCTTTATAATCAGTCATATTTTCCAGCCAATTTTGCCAGACTGTTGCAAATCCCTGTTCAGATTGTGGTGGGTCCCACGCCATAAAACGTGTCAAACTCGGCGTAATTGAAGCATAAGTTTCTTTGGCATCGGCTGATTTAAAACAATTCAGGATCAAGCGTTTACTTTGCAGTGTAGGCAAAGCTGGTTGAGTCTGTTGAATTAGCTCTTCCATTCAAACTCGCTAAAGCTTTCCTGCTCTTTTAGAGAGGTTTCCACTGCCTGTGCAAGCTGATTAAGCAGGCTTCTTTCAGTGATGCGATCCAGCCAGTCCTGTTCTTCTTCAGGATATGAGGCAATTTCACAGACCAGATGCCCTTGTTCATCTCTGGTTTCACAACTCACCGATAAAGGCAGCGCATGTTCTTCCACGCTGACGGCAACCTGAGCTCCACTTTGGCTTAAGGTCTGAAAACCATATTTGCCTAATTTTTCGGCAAGCAAATGTGCTACATATTCCTGGGTTTCCTGACCATCCCGTGGTGTTTGGCTCTGGGTATTGGCCATGAATTTTAATTTTCGCATCGCTACTTCCAAATGGCTTTTTTCTTATATGGGTTTAGCATAAGCAATATAAACAAAACAGCCAAGCAAAAGCTTGGCTGTTTCACATAATTTTAAAAATTATTCTGACACTTGAATTGGCAATCCTGCGATTGAGGTTAATTCTGTGAAGGTCGGGAAACTGGTTGCGACCGTTTCAGTACCGACAATCTTGATCTGCTCCGAATTACGCAAACCGGCAATTGAAAAACTCATCGCGATACGGTGATCATGATGCGATTCAATTTCACCACCGCTAAAGATTGGCGACCAGTCACCGGACTTGCCCTTACCTTCAATGATGATGCCATCGTCCGTTGGGGTACAGTCAATACCCATGGTTTGAAGACCATCTGCCATGACCTGAATACGATCCGATTCTTTCACGCGAAGCTCGGCAGCGCCGGTCAAAATCGTCTGACCTTCAGCACATGCAGCTGCAATAAATAACGCCGGGAATTCATCAATTGCCAATGGTACCTGATCTTCTGGCATATGAATGCCTTTGAGCGTACGTGTACCACGAATACGAATATCTGCAATCGGTTCACCGCCCGCAATACGCTCGTTTTCAACTGTAATGTCCGCACCCATTTGCTTGAGGATTTCAATCACACCAGTACGGGTCGGGTTAATGCCTACCGCTTCAAGGGTGACGTCCGAATTTTCAGTAATGGCCGCACCCACCATAAAGAAGGCTGCTGAAGAAATATCTGAAGGCACTTGAATATTGGTACCCACTAACTTGCCGCCACCTTGCAGGGAAATTCGATTACCTTCGGTTTTCACTTCATAACCAAATGCACGCAGCATACGTTCAGTATGGTCGCGTGTTGGTTCTGGTTCAGTCACCGAAGTTTCACCTTCCGCCCATAGACCTGCAAGTAGAATCCCTGATTTCACCTGAGCAGAGGCCATTGGCAAATCGTACTGAATCCCTTTAAGGTTTTGATTGCCGGTGATGGATACAGGTGGTGTACCGCGTTCACCTGTGGTCTGAATTTGCGCACCCATTTCACGTAAAGGCTTGGCAATACGCTCCATTGGACGCTTGGATAAAGATGCGTCACCAGTCATGACTGAATCAAATTTTTGTGCAGCCAGCATACCCGACAACAAACGCATTGAAGTGCCCGAGTTGCCCATATAAATGGCAGACTGTGGCGCTTTAAGGCCATGCATGCCAACACCATGAATGGTCACTTCACCATTTTTAGGGCCTTCAATGCTCACACCCATATCACGGAAAGCTTGCAGTGTCGCTAGAGCATCCTCACCTTCCAGAAAGCCGGTCACATGTGTGGTACCTTCTGCAATCGCACCAAACATGATCGAGCGATGTGACACAGATTTGTCACCTGGCACGGTAAATTTACCCTGAAATTTCTTGGCACCCGGCTGAATGGTAAATTGTTGTGTCACTTTATTTTTCTCCATGAAAGGTTTCTTGGCGAGCATATGGTTGAAATGCTGGCGAGCTGCCTGCGCATGACCCAATAAGCCCATCAATGCGTGGGAATCTTCATCTTCAATCAATTTGCGGATAATCGCGAGCTGCTGTTCAAAGCCATCAACAGCATTCAGAACTGCTTTTTTATTAGCAAAAAAGATGTCATGCCACATTTGTGGATCGCTGGCGGCAATTCGCGAGAAATCCCGAAAACCACCCGCAGCATAACGAAATATATCTAAATTGTCTTCACGCTTGGCCAATTGTTCAACCAAGTTGAATGCCATAAGATGCGGAAGATGACTGGTATGCGCCAGCACTTCATCGTGCTTGTCGACATCCATGCAAATCACTTCGGCTTTCGCCGCTTGCCACAGCTGAATCAGTTTATCGACGGCCCAGTTTGCACTGCTTGGCAGTGGCGTCAAAATCACTTTGTGATTGGCAAATAAATCAACTTTACCTGCATGTACCCCAGTATGCTCGGCACCTGCAATCGGATGGCCCGGTACAAAACCTTCAGGCAGTTCATCGCCAAAAACCGCTTTCGCTGCATCGACCACATTACCTTTGGTACTACCAACATCAGTAATAATGGTATTGGGAGATAAATAAGGCTGAATGGCTTCCAACACCTTTTGCGTGGCACGTACCGGCAATGCAAGCACTACCAGATCAGCACCTTTGACCGCCTCTACAGGATCGGCATAACCTTCGGAAATCAGGCCAAGAGATTTAGCATCTTCCAAAGTCTTTTGTGAACGTGTCGATGCAACAATGTCATTGGCCAAATGCTCGGCTCGAATGACACGCGCCAGACTTGAACCAATCAGTCCAAGCCCGATAAATGCAACTTTTTCAAACAGTGGCTGCGACATGGTTTAAGCTTTTGCCTCTAAACCGAGTACTTTAGCCAATGCGCTCAAGAATTTCGCATTTTCTGCTTCAGTACCAATCGATACCCGAATGTGATTAGAAATACCGACCGGACGCACAATCACCCCTTGCTTGAGCAGACCATTGAAGGTTGCTGATGGGTCTGCCTGTACATCTACCAAGATAAAGTTGGCACGTGAAGGCACATAGTTAAGACCCAAAGCCTTAAAACCAGCTTCAAGTTGCGCCATACCGGCTTTATTCACTTCACGAGAACGCGCGATAAAATCTTCATCTTTCAGTGCAGCCACCGCAGCCACCATCGCAAGATGGTTGACATTAAATGGCTGACGAATACGATTGAGATAATCCGTCACTTCTACTGAAGCCAGAGCAAAACCAACACGTAGTGCAGCCAAACCATAGCACTTCGACAAAGTACGGCTAACGATCAGGTTTGGATATTGAGCCAAGAATTTCAGACTGTTGAAGTTTTCCGGGAAATATTCCACATAGGCTTCATCCAGAACCACGATGACATTGGCAGGAACTTTTTGCATGAACGCTTCAAATTCAGCTTCTTCAAACCAGGTTCCTGTTGGATTATTCGGGTTTGCAATGAAGACGAGTTTGGTATTGTCTTGAATTGCAGCCGCCATTGCTTCCAAGTCATGCGAAAAGCCTTTAGCTGGCACTTCAATCGCTTGTGCATTAATGGCTTGAGTCACCAATGCATAAACTGCAAAAGCATGCTGGCTATACACCACCGAATCATTTTCTGAAACGAATGCGCGGGCAAACATTTCCAGTAAGTCGTTTGAACCATTCCCCAAGGTAATCTGATCGTGATTAAAACCAAACTGGGCCTTGATCTGATCTTTCAGGATAAAACCACCACCATCCGGATAACGGCCAATTTCAGCAATTTCCGCAGCGACCGCTTCTTTGACTTTATCTGAACAACCCAGCGGATTTTCATTTGAAGCCAGTTTGACGATATCGGTAAGCCCCAACTCGCGCTCAAGTTCACTGATCGGCTTACCCGGTTGATATGGCTTTAATTTTGAGATGCCTGAATTAGCTGGAACAAACGACATTTTAGACTTCCAATTTTAAATATAAAACAGTGGTCAGCACCCTCGCCCTGACCACGGATAGCTGACTTAAAGTACAGCTGCAGGATATGAACCGAGTACGCGAACTTCTTTGACCAAAGGACGAATTTCTTCAATGGCTGCTTTCACGTGTTCCTGCTCAATATGGCCTTCAAGATCAATGAAGAACACATAAGCCCATTTTTCAGGAAGTGCAGGACGGGTTTCAATACTGGTCAGACTGATATTGTGCTTGGCAAACGGCGCCAGAATTTCCAGCAAAGCTCCGGCACGATCATGCGCTGAGATTAGTAATGAAGTCTTGTCATTACCACTTTGAGGCACTTTTTCACGACCAATCACCAGGAAGCGTGTGGTATTTTCCGGATTGTCCTCGATATTGCTATGCATGATTTCGAGATCATAGATACTCGCAGCAATTTCAGAGGCAATCGCAGCAGAATGCCATTCATTACGAATACGGCGCGCTGCTTCCGCATTGGAACTTAAAGCGACACGTTCCACACCTGGATAATGAGCATCCAGCCACTTACGACACTGTGCCAAAGTCTGCTGATGCGCATAAATCTGTTTGATGCTGTCTTTACGGGTATTTTCAGAAATCAGGAACTGATGGTGAATCGGTAATTCAACTTCGCCAATCACATTCAGGTTCGAGGTTTTGAAACAGTCTAAAGTATGGTTCACCACGCCTTCAGAGGAATTTTCTACCGGCACCAGACCATAATGGGCACTACCCGCTTCCACGTCACGGAAAACTTCATCAATGGTCGGTAAAGGACGAACCACAGCATCATGGCCAAAGTGCTTGAGTACCGCAGAATGAGTATAGGTCCCGACTGGTCCCAAGAAAGCAATGCTTTGCGGAGCTTCAAGTGCAAGACAGGCCGACATGATTTCACGGAACAGACGTGCCATGGTGGTATCAGACAATGGCCCTTCATTACGTTCCATGACATTACGCAAAACCTGAGCTTCACGTTCTGGGCGGTAAAACAGCGGATTCTCTTCTGAGGCAAACTTTGCTTTTGCCACAGCTTCAGCCAAACGTGCCCGACGGTTAATCAATTGCTGAATTTGCTGATCAACAGAATCGATATCTTCACGAATTTTTGCCAAATCAAGAGAAGTCGTGGTGTTTTGATCGTCGTTGATCATTGTTCTGTCGCCCTTCATAAACCTTATCTGTTCAGTATAACAATAGTGAGCTTTCAAATGTTACGCAATATGACATTGGTAGATTAAGTCTTAAAAACATACAGTTGATTTTAACCGTTTATCGCTTTTGGTCATATCTGGTAACATTTACTTCAGCTTTTCTGCTTGATTTACATTATTAAATTGTAAACTTTGCCTCTCCATATTAACTGATTTTAAGGAAGATAAAATATCACTATTTCTTAATCTATATAGCGGTTTTAAGCATAAGAAAATTAAAATAATTACTTTTCACACGTCATTTTTGAACCATTCATATCTAAGATAGATTTCACAATAAAATGCACACTCTGCAACCCCATTTTTATCGACTTCTCTTTGATTTCAGTTATTTTTTTACATTAAATCACTACTCAATTACAAAGCAGAGACGATTTTTTAACCAATCATAGATAGTCTAACTTAAAACAAGCGTTTGGGTGTCAGTCATGCCAAAAAGAATAGCTGTACTTTTGACGAATAATTTTGAAGATCAGGAATATCTTGAACCCGTAGCAGCCTTGCTGGAAGCAAAGCATAGCATCTGTAATATTGAGTTTAATGCAGGAAAAGTGGTCTATGGTCTGCATGGCTGTTCTGCAGTGACGATTGACCGGGACATCGAACAAATCAGTATTGATGATTTTGATGCCTTGCTGATTCCTGGCGGTGAATCTGCAGTTTCTTTATCTACCGATATGCGGGTGCTGCAATTTATCCAGGCTTTTAATCAAGCCAAGAAAACCATCTTTAGTTTATGTGATGCATCATTATTACTGTGTGAAGCAGATGTGCTGAAAAATCGAATTATTACCAGTATTCGCGCGCATGCCAGTCGCGTACAACGTGCCGGTGGAACGTATTATGATGCAGAACTGGTGAATGACAATAATCAGTTGATTTCATCGCGCCTACCCAATGATTTACCCATTTTTATTCATGAATGTTTGGATGTTTTAAAATCATAAAGTCTTAAAAAATATTTCCCATCTTGGCTATGTTCTCCCCCTATAAAAAAGAGTCCTTCGGGACTCTTTTTTTATGAGTGAGCTATTAACGTCCTAACAGACCACGTGCCACTATCTCTTTCATGATTTCATTAGTACCCCCATAAATCCGCTGAATCCGCGCATCAACGAAGAAACGTGAAATTGGATATTCAGTCATATAGCCATAACCCCCAAATAATTGCAGGAGATTGTCCGCGATTTTCATCTGCATATCGGTAGAAAAACTTTTCAATGCCGCTGCAGTTTCTACATCCAGCTTCCCTTGCATATAAAGCTCAAGATTCTGGTTATAAAATGCTGCAGTTGCCAATTCATCAATTTTCGCTTGCGCCAACACAAAACGAGTATTCTGGAATTGACCGATCGCCTGACCAAAAGCCTGACGCTCTTTCACATATTGTGTGGTCACATCGATCGAGCCACGAATGGCGCCTAGAGCGGTGGCAGCGATGGCGGTACGCTCACGTGGCAATTCCTGCATCAGGTAAGCAAATCCCTGTCCCGGCTGACCCAGTAATTGGTCCTTTGGCACTTTAACATTGTCGAAGAACAGTTCAGACGTATCCTGAGCATGCAGACCAATCTTGTCCAGATTAGTGCCTTTTTTAAAGCCTTCCAGATGGGTATCGACCAGCAGCAATGAAACGCCTTTAGCTCGGGCTTGAGGATCGGTTTTGACCGCAAGCACCACCAAGTCAGCATGCTGACCATTGGAAATGAAGGTTTTTGAGCCATTTAACAGATAATATTCATCCTGCAAGATGGCACTAGTACGCATGGCTTGCAAATCTGAACCTGCACCTGGCTCGGTCATGCCAATCGCACCGACCACTTCACCGGTGACCATTTTTGGTAACCAGTATTTTTTCTGTTCTTCAGTACCAATATGCAGGATATACGGTGCTGCAATATCGGAATGACAAGACAGACCTGTGGCAATGGCACTGTATCCGGAACGTGCAGATTCTTCGATCAGCATCAAGGAATAATCGGTCGGCACCCCATAGCCACCATATTCTTCTGGAACATCGACACACAAGAAGCCATTTTCACCGAGTGCATTCCAGACTGAACGCGGCATCAGACCTTCACGTTCCCACTGGTCGTAGTACGGTGCGACATGTTCGTTCATAAAGCGTTTAAAATTATCGCGGAATAATTCTAGATCGGCATCGTAGGCAAGCATTCTATTGTCCTTGTTGTTTATCATTTTAGTTTCCTTTTCACAGACTATCGACTTTCCTGCTCCCTGTCATGTGCCGGCATTCATCTTTTTACTAACTTCACAGTCAATAAAAAAGGGAAGCCGAAGCTTCCCTTTTAGACATGAAAGACAGACTCAAAATTAGTGAGCGTTATTGCCTTCTTGTGCCATTTTTTCGTCAATTTCTGCAGGATTTGCTAAAGCATAGTTCAGCTTGTCCATATCTAACTGGCCCACCCATTTCGCAACCACTAAAGTCGCCAAAGAGTTACCGACCAGATTGGTCAAGGCACGAGCTTCAGACATGAAACGATCGATACCGAGAATCAATGCCAGACCTGCAACAGGAATATTCCCTACAGCAGCCAAAGTTGCCGCCATCACAATAAAGCCTGAACCAGTCACGCCTGCCGCACCCTTAGATGAGATCAGAAGTACCAGAAGCAGGGTAATTTGATGAGACAAGTCAAGTTGCGTATTGGTTGCTTGCGCAATAAAGATTGCAGCCATCGTCAAGTAAATCGACGTACCATCCAGGTTAAATGAATAACCAGTTGGAATCACCAGACCTACCACCGACTTCTCTGCACCGGCAAGTTCCAGTTTCTTCAACATACGTGGCAGTACTGATTCTGAAGATGACGTCCCCAGTACAATCAGAAGTTCTTCGCGAATCAGGCGGATCATCTTCATGATGCTGAACCCTGCGAAACGCGCAATTGAGCCCAATACGATGAAAATAAACAGTACGCAGGTAACATAGAAACAAATGATCAACTGTGCCAGCTGAGCAAGAGAACCAATACCATATTTACCAATTGTAAATGCCATCGCACCAAATGCACCAATTGGAGCAAGTTTCATGATCATATTCACGATATTGAAGAACACATGTGAAATCTGGTCGATGAGTTTCAGGACTGGCTTGCCTTGATCACCTAGCTTATGCAGTGCAAAACCAAAAATGATCGCGAACAATAGAACTTGCAGGATTTCGCCTTCTGCAAATGCGCCCACAACCGTATTTGGAATGATGTTCATCAGGAAGTCGATAGTCGATTGTGACTCACCTGAAGCGACATATTTACTAATGCCACTGGTATCCAGTGAAGCAGGATCAACGTTCATGCCCACACCAGGCTTCACAATGTTAATCACGACCAGACCGATGACCAAAGCAATCGTAGATACGATCTCGAAGTAAAGTAAAGCCACACCACCAGTTTTACCGACTGATTTCATGCTTTCCATACCTGCAATACCGCTCACTACGGTACAGAAAATTACAGGTGCGATAATCATTTTAATCAGACGGATAAATGCATCACCAAGCGGTTTAAGCTGTTCGCCCAAGCCAGGGACATGCTGTTCTACGCCATTGATAATTTGCGTACCACTAGGCGAAAAATGCCCGACCAGAATACCTGCGATAATGGCCACAATCACTTGAAAATACAGTGACTTATAAATTGGTTGTTTCGCCATAATAAATCTACTTGAACGATATCAAAAATAAGAAAGACCATTTTGAGAAATATACTGACCTCTTCATCCCTTCTCAGGATGAACCGGATCAAGTCTCAAAAGGCTCAAGAGAATGTTCAAAAATGATAATCAGCCATGCATTGAATCTGACACTCAAGTATCAGACCAAAGTATTAAATGGGAGAAAGAGATTAAGAAAAATTAAACAGACTCTAAAAATTGCCTAAATTTTACCGAATATTCATACTAAATGTGCATAACTTATTATGCGCTTGTTTGCTTTTTAATCAATATTGGATTAGACATTAGTCGATAATCAGATTTAACTGATTGTTTTACGTATACTGAAAGGTTTATGGATTTTCACCCTCTCCCTTGACATTAATATTTTCTGCAAGCTGTAAAAAGTTATGAATACCAAAAGAAATATCTATAAAGATTTCGAACATCCCTTTGCCCAATATGTACGCATTGTGGGTAAAGGGAAAAATGGCGCCCGCTCCCTCAGCTATGATGAAGCCTATCAAGCCTTCAGTATGATTTTGAAAAATGAAGTGCTGGATGTGCAGTTAGGTGCATTCTTGATGTTATTGCGGGTCAAGGAAGAATCTGTAGATGAGTTGGCCGGTTTCGTACAGGCGACACGTGACCAGCTGAGTTTCAAAAAACTGGATGTCGATCTGGATTGGTCGTCCTATGCGGGCAAGCGCAAACATTATCCATGGTTTATTCTGGCAGCGCTGACGCTGGCCAAGCATGGTTATAATATTGTGATGCATGGTGCCTCAGGCCATACCATGAACCGTGTTTACACCGAACAGGTGCTGACTTACTTAGGCTATCCAATCTGTCAAAATGATGCCGAGGTTGAACAGCAACTGCAACAACAGCATTTTGCCTATATTCCGCTAGAAGTGATTTCTCCGATTCTTGCAGACTTGATTGCGCTGCGTAATGTCATGGGGTTACGCTCCCCGATTCATACGCTGGCGCGTCTGATCAATCCGTTTAATGCCAAAGCGACCCTGCAAGCAATTTTCCATCCAGCGTATCGTGGTTCGCATCAGCAAGCGGCTTTCCGCTTAGGCTATAAAAATAGTGCCGTGATTAAAGGTGAAGGGGGCGAATTCGAGCGTAATCCGGATGCCAAAACGCTCATCTGTGGCATTAAAGATGGCCTGCTCTATGAGCATGAATTGCCAAAGCTCACTGACAACCGCAGTCCAATTGAAGAAGAACTGGATCTGGCGCTATTTAAGGCTGTCTGGGACGGTCAGCAAAGCCATGATTATGGCGAGATTGCAGTGATAGAAACTATGGGCATTGCGCTATATACCATGGGCGTGTGTGACAGCTTTGAAGCTGCGATGCAAAAAGCCAAAATCTTATGGGCGAATCGCCACACGGTTTAATCTTGTGCAAAAGAAAAAAGCATTGTTCAGTGAATGAACAATGCTTTTTTTAATTGTATTGCTATTGGCTGGGAATTAAGCCTTAAACAAAACGAATCGGCTTGAATTCAGGTTCATTCTTGTGATGATCATCATCACACTCTTCACCCTCTTCTTTAGTACCGCGATCGATATAACCGCTGCGCTCATTTTCAGGCAGGTTTTTCATTTCCCAGGCATACACTGCCTGCATACAGGTCTGACGTTGTTCTGGTGTCAAGGCTACACCGTTTGGCCACTTTCCAATTTCGACTGCTGTTCTTAGGCGTTCAACAATCTCAGGATTGAGTACGGCAAGCATTTGTTCAATATTCATGATTTAATCCTGCTTAAAATAATCAAAGTCCTGATTCCACCCCAGTTTGGTTCGACAGGCATTATAAAAGTCATAACCCGGTGGATGCAGAAGATTCAGTTTAAAGGGATGCTTGCGAATATGGACGCTATCACCCACATTCAAAGACACACTGTGTTGTCCATCCGCACTAACCATCGGCAGTACGCGATTTTCACGAATCAGTAATTTAATTTCACTATGTCCACCGACCACAATCGGGCGTGAAGACAAGGTATGCGGATGCATCGGTACCAAGGCAATCGCATCCATACTTGGATGTACAATCGGGCCACCACCAGAAAGCGCATAAGCCGTAGAACCAGTCGGCGTAGAGACTATCAGGCCATCGCTGTGCTGACGATAGACATATTGTCCATCAATATTCAGTTCAAAATCGATCATATGTACCGATTTCCCTGAATGTAGCACCACATCATTTAGAGCAATGGCATCGTAAATCACTTCACCTTTGGAGCGAATTTCGACTTCGAGTAAAAAGCGTCGCTCAGTCTGAAAGTCACCCTTTAATACCTGATCCAGCTTGAATATCACTTCAGTCGGCTTGATATCCGTTAAAAAACCCAGACGACCACGGTTAACCCCGATCACCGGGGTATTGTACTTGACCAAGGCGCGTGCTGCATGTAATAGCGAGCCGTCACCGCCCACGACAATCACCAGATCCACCACCTCACCCAATAAGGCACGACTGACGGTTTGGGTATTTTGATAGGGAACAAGTTCAGCTGTCGCTGCATCAAAAACTGGGTGTAGGCCTAAATTGAGAAGATGATCGTGAATAAGGCATAAGGTTTCAACCACCGACGATTTATCAGGACGTCCTATTAACCCGATATTTCGAAAGGTCTTATGGGAAATTTGCACCAGTGTCGTCGCTCCGCTACGAATCCTGCTTATCATAACATTAAGCTATACCTGGATGACAATTTATAACAGTGCTTCATAGGTAGGAAATTATTTGAAATATATTCGAATTAAGGAGAAATTGTGGGGTTTCATTTTAATTTTAAGCGCATTTCTTGATTAAATATTGCAAAATAATGAAAAGCTTCGCATGATTAGCACAATTTCACAGGATCTTATAAGTATTTATGAAATCTGAACGTGGCATGGGGTTTCTTGCCTTAATTTTTTCTATTATTGTCATTTCTATCTTTGTAGCATTTAGTATCTATTTGATTAGATTAGACAATATTGTACGCGACAAGTTTGAAGGTCAGCGCTGGGATATTCCGGCCAAGGTCTTCGCACGTCCGATGGAAGTGTACGTGAATGCCCCAGTCAGCCTGCAGGATTTCCAACAAGAATTAAAATTACTCGGTTATAAAAATTCGGATAGTTATACTAAATCAGGCAACTTTGTCAGCACTGGCAATACCCTGTATGTGCATACACGCGGCTTTGATTTTGGTGACCGGGTTGAACCGGAACAAATATTGAAAGTCAGTTTCAGCGGTGAACAGATTGCAGAAGTCAGCGCGACCAAACCCTCTTCAAGCGGGATTGCGCGTTTAGAACCTTTATTAATAGGCGGGATTTATCCGCAACATAACGAAGACCGTGTGCTGATTAAGCTAAATAAAGTGCCTAAGCCCTTGATCGAAGCGCTGATCGCGACCGAAGATCGTAAGTTCTATGAGCATCATGGGGTTTCACCGCGTGGTATTGCACGTGCCGTGGTCAGCAATATTACCGGTGGTAAACGTCAGGGTGGTTCAACCTTGACCCAGCAATTGGTTAAAAATTTCTATTTGACCCCTGAGCGCACTTTAAAACGTAAAGTGAATGAAGCCTTTATGGCGATGCTGATTGAATTGCATTATGACAAAAATGAAATTCTGGAAGCTTATCTGAATGAGGTAAATCTGGGCCAGAATGGTAACTACTCCATTAATGGTTATGGTCTGGCATCGCAGTTTTATTTTGGCCTGCCACTGCGTGAACTGAATATTTCCCAGCAAGCATTTCTGGTGGGTTTAGTCCAAGGTCCAAGCCTATATAATCCATGGCGCAATCCTGAAAGTGCGAAAAAACGTCGTGATATCGTTCTGAATAATATGCTGGTGATGGGCTATCTGACTCAGGAACAATATGAAAAAGAAACCGCACGTCCGTTAAATGTCATTTCCAAACCGACTTTAGGCCCTGCCCGCTTCCCGGATTTTCTGGATATCGTACGTCGTCAATTACGCACAGATTATCAGGAAACCGATCTGACCAATCAGGGTCTGCGAATTTTCACCACTTTAGATCCTTTAGCCCAAACCAGAATTCAGGACAGCTTTAAAGAGACGGTGGCGCGTTTAAGTAAATCCAATCCAGGTCGCCTGAAAGATTTACAGGGCGCAGTATTGGTATCGCATCCGGAAAATGGTGAGCTGGTGGCCGCGGTGGGTTCGACTCAAGATTTTACCGGCTTTAACCGTGCAGTCGATGCCAAGCGTCAAGTCGGTTCCCTGCTAAAACCGGTGATCTACCTGAGTGCCCTGGAATCGAACCGTTATCACTGGGCAAGCCCAATTGAAGACAGTGAAATCAGCATCAAGAGTGATGGCAAAACCTGGACGCCGAAAAACTATAGTGGTCGCGGACATGGTGTCATTCCAATGTCACAAGCCTTATCGCAATCTTATAACCTGTCCACTGTGCGTTTAGCACAAGAATTTGGTCTGTCCACCTTTATTAATCATCTGAAAAAATTTGGTGTGACCTCAGATATTCCATCTTATCCATCGATTTACTTGGGTGCGGTAGATATGTCCCCGATGGAAGTGATGAATATTTACGGCAACTTTGCTACAGGCGGCTTTAAATACCCAACCAAAGCCATCCGCTCTGTGGTGGATGCCAACGGCCGCTCTCTGGATCGTTATAGCCTGAGTGTACAACCGACCATTGATCCAGCTTCTGCTTATGCCCTGAATTATGGCTTACAACAGGTCATGTCGAATGGTACAGGTCGTGCAGCCTATAACAGCTTACCACGCAGTCTGAATCTTGCTGGTAAGTCCGGTACTACGAATGACAGCCGTGACTCATGGTTTGCCGGATACTCAGGTAATTATATGACCGTGGTTTGGCTCGGTCTGGATGACAACAAAGTCACTGGCTTAACCGGTTCTTCAGGTGCCCTGCCCGTTTGGACCAATGTCATGAAACAGTTGCGCCAGAAACCGGTGAATCTGCCACAGCCGAATGAAATCGAATGGCATTGGCTGGATCGTTATACTGGTTTATTGTCTGCACAAGGCTGTGAAGGCGCCATGTATATCCCGATTTCGCGTCATGCCCTGCCAAATCAGGCGACTGCCTGCGGCATCTCGCACTATGCGACGGAACCTTATGATATTGATTCAGAACCTGCGCCATCTGATGCTGAACAGGATGATATGAGTCGCTACATACAAGAAAGTGAAACAGAAATAGAACGCGATCTTGAGAGCGAAACCCGTATTATCGCCAGTGGAAGTTATAGCCATTAATTGAGTTTATGTTTATGTTTATGTTAAGAAAAATCCTCCCTGGTTTGCTCATCCTCAGTCTGGTGGGCTGCCAAAGTATCTCTGAGCCAGAAAAGCCAGTTAGCCCTGCCAAGCCTGCGACGGAAAAACCTAAGGCAAAAACACCAGACGGCGTTGTGATTACGCCTTATGACCGTCCTGACATCAAACGTCAGAAAATTGTCATTCCTGAACAGAAGCCGAAAAGCCAAAAGTTTGATGATGGACGTAATCTGCCGGCCTTCAAGAGTCTGATGCAGCAAACCCAGCAGGCCTATACCAAGCAGCAATTTGCTCAAGCTGAAGCTGCTGCAACTCAGGCACAGCGACTGGCCCCTCAGGCACCAGAAACCTATTTATACTTGGGCATGATCGCCAACCGTAAAAATCAGCCAGCAAGCGCCGATGCTTTTGCCTTACGTGGCCTGAGTTATGCACAATCTAGTGTCATGAAAAAGCAGCTTTGGCAAGTGCGCCTTAAATCTGCTCAGTTGCGGAAAAATGCCAAAGCGATTCAGCAAGCTCAACAGGCACTGAAAAAGCTTTAAGATAATTTTCTATAGAAACTGACTTACCAATAGAAAGTTTATTTTCTAAATAAAGTGTTTAAATATAGCGAATGCCGGCAATGCCATAAGCATGCTGGCTTTTTGCATAATCGAGTTCTTCAGCTTTCATTCCGCCCAAAGCAAAAACCGGAATCTGTACCTGCTCTGCCATTTGCTTGAATTGCTCCCAGCCTAGCGCAGGTGTGTCCGGATGCGTTGCGGTCGCTAGTACCGGACTCAGTAAAGCCGCTTCACAGCCGATCTGTTCTGCATGCATTAAAGCGGTCAGGTCATGACAAGCCGCTAGATAACGATAGCCAGATTTCAATTCACTTTGTTTCGAGTTCATCAGTTGATTCTGTTTTAGATGAATCGTGCAAATCGTCTGCTGCTGCAATTCATTCAGTTGTGACCAAAGCTGCTGATTAATGATTAACTTGGAGAGTTGATCTACCGGATATTGCTGTAATTGCATGATCCATTCAGGCGTTGCTTCCACGCGCCAATACAACATTTGATCTGTATCCAGACTTGATAAAATATCCAGATCTTCAGCTATCTTGATGCGCTGCGGCCATTGCAGCTTTTGGATCATGGACTGATTGGCTTTCGGAAAATTCAGCTGTCCAAGTTCTTCCCGACTGTACCAGCGCCAGGGCTGTTTGATTTCAGCCAGTTGAGCAGGCTGTACTGAAGCATGGAAAATATGCAAATTGACAATGAGATCTTCATATTCATGGGAGATAAAATCAGAGGCATGCCAGCATTCGATATCAACGCCGACCTCTTCCATCACTTCGCGGCGACATGCCTCGACTGGTAATTCGCCCTGTTCAACTTTTCCGCCTGGAAATTCATATTTATTGCCCTGATGCTGCTTGGCCTCACGCCAGCCGACGAGAACCTGATTTTGATAAAATAAAAGCGCAATTGCGACATGAATCGTAGCTTTAGTCATGATGTACAGAACCGTTAAAGTTTTACAGATTGTAAGCAAATTAGAGTTTTTTATAAATTGCTCAATATTTCGTTGACAGATCTATTCGATAATGATTATCATTTAAATCAATCCAAAACACACCACGGAGTCGACGGAATGAACGCCCCATTTAGCCTATTCACCCGTAACAATGATACTCACCATGCCTTGCCAATGCTGTACTCCAACAATCTGTTTGCACTGGGTCGTGAAATCCGGATCATGCATGCCGGCGAAGAATACCGCTTGCGTCTGACCCGCAATAACCGTCTTATTCTGACCAAATAATTAAATCAGTTCTAATAATAACAAACGTGGGAAGCAGCAGTATGAATCAGCGCATACTGCTTTTTAATCTTCTAATCATGAGATTTTGCCATCAGGCTCAAAACTCAATGACACTTTAAGTCCACCCAAGTCCGACGGCGCATAGTCAATTTTAGCTGCATGCAGTGCCATAATTTTCTGGCAAATGGACAGACCTAGACCTGAACCCTGAGTTCGCGTACCCAAAGCCCGATAAAAACGTTCACCTAAACGTTCCAGTACCTCATCAGCAATCCCCTCTCCTGAGTTTTCAATCAGTAACTGTATCTGATGCTGCTCAATAACTGTTCGGATCTCGACCTGTCCCTGTTGCGGCGTATAACGGATCGCATTGTCGACCAGATTGCGAATACAACTAAAAATCAGTTCTGGATTCGCTTCGATCACAGCATCCTCAAGTTTTAGATTCCAATGAATGTCTTTTTCTTCTGCAAAAGGCTGCAAGGCCTGCAAAGCCTCCTGAACCAGATTCTTAAGATTAATCGTTTGCGTTGCTAATTGCCCTGTTCGCTCCGGATCGAGTCGTGCCAGTAAAAGTAAATTTTCCAGTACCTGCGTGCCGCGGTTGACATCATTTTGGATCAACTGTAATGCCTGAGGGAGCTGTGCATCATCTTGATATTTGCGTTTTAAAACCTGTAGACGCATTTGAATCGCAGACAGTGGCGAACGCAGCTCATGTGAAGCATCTGCAGTAAAACGCTGTTCAGCAGCCAGTGATTTCTCCAGCCGGCCGAGCATGGCATTCAGCTGACGAATGATCGGTTGCAGTTCAGTGATTTCAGGGTCAGGTGTTTTAATAGGACTCAGATCCTGAGCAGTCTTGGAACCAATGGCACGCGAAATCTTGTTTAATGGCCGTAACTGGCGTTTGACCGAGACCCTTAGAATCAGCCATTGCACTAGCCATAAAGTGAATAAGATCCCGGCAAAGCCCAAAGTAGTTTGCCAGAGTTCATCGAAACGTACTGAAAGTGGCTGTACGATTTTGACCTGAAGGTCGTCATCTTCCGCAGTCAGTATCCGGATAAAACGACCATTCTCATAAGCAAACTGGAAGCCGTTGTTCCGTGCTTTTGGAATGGTATTAATTAATTCATCATCAATCGAAGTTGTCAGTACCTGCTGATCCAGCAACAAGGCATACTGGATATCAAACTGTTCACTGAGCTCATCCACCTGGGTGCCTTTGGCCTGGGTGACATCGCCAAGCAGCAACTCAGAAATCTGCTGCATTAATTCATCATGCAGCTGACTGGCCTGATAACTGGAAATTCCCAATAACAGCAGCCAGGCCAATATTCCGGCCAAGATGGAACTGAACAGCGCATGTTTAATTAGCCGGGTTTGCAGGGAAATAGCAGCCGACATGGGGTTAAGCCTCAGCCTTATGCATGCGATAGCCCAGACCGCGAATAGTCTTGATCATCTGGCTGCCGATTTTTTTACGCAGCTGATAGATAAATACTTCAATGGCATTACTTTCAATTTCATCACCCCAAGCGTACAGCGATTCTTCTAGCTGTTCACGGGTGACAATATGTTCAGGCTGCTGCATCAGCTTGTATAGAATTTGAAATTCCTTCGCAGTCAGATTCACAGCTTGACCTTCTTTAGTTAGGGTCTTGGCTTGAGTGTCCAGACTGAGATCCTGCCATTGCAGGATATGATTCGGTGTTTGCTGTTTCTGTCTGAGTTGGGCACGAACTCGGGCCGAAAGTTCTTCCAGACTAAAAGGTTTGACCAGATAATCATTCGCGCCTAAATCCAGACCTTCAACCCGGTCATCAATACTGTCTTTGGCCGTAATAAAAATCACCGGCGTATCTTGATGTTGGCTGCGCAAAATTTTCAGAATGTCATCTCCAGTGGCATTCGGCAGGCCACGATCCAGCAGAATACAGTCATATTTATGCTGCTCAATCGCTAGGATCGCATGATCACCACGCTCTACCCGATCAATCACATAACCATCCATTTCCAGCCAAGTCTGGATACTGTCTGCCTGAGACTGATCATCTTCTGCCAAAAGAATACGCATATTCTGCTCCGTTTGCTTCCTTGTTCTATCTTGCCCTGAAAAAGCAGCAGACTCAAAAAAACCACATGCTTTTTGGTAACTTGCATGTGGTTTTTTGTTGCTATGTTCAAACTGATTTCAGCAAATGAGGCGATATTAGAAGCGAACCTGATCAACCTCAATTTCAACACGTTTTGCCGGTTTATAATCAATGTCGATTTCACCTGTGATGATTACCGGTGTTTTGGCTGAAATCGGTTTGCCTTGCCAAAGTTCGTCATCAATCTCAACCGTAATGGTGCCTGTACTGTCGCGGAACTGGTATTTTTCATCACCGACTGCTTTCACGACATAACCTTTGAGCTGAACTTTGCTGTCATCTTTCATGGCCAGTGCCTGTTTGACTGTAGTCGATTTAGCAAAAGCGGCCTGATTCACAGCCGTGTCACTACTTGCTATCGTAGCTGTCGCGATAGAACCCATCAATGCAGCTGCCAAAACCGTATTTATCATCATTTTCATCGCAGTTACCTCTTTAAAGTCTTGCCTTGTTTCGATGATGCTATTAAAACAGCCAAAGATGAATTGAATCTTAAGATTGCTTCATTTTCAAAATTAATTTAAGGGCACCACTCTCAGGACTTCTTCAAGCGTGGTCACACCTTCCAGAATCTTGCGCGCCCCGGCAATTCTGAGCGGCTCTACGCCTTCTTTTTTCGCCTGCTGACGCAGCTGGTTCAGGTTAGCATCCGCACCAATCAACTGTTTGGTGGTCAGACTCAGTGGCATAAACTCATAAATCCCGATACGGCCTTTATAGCCGGTATGCCGGCATTCTTCACAGCCTACCGCCTTAAAGACAAATTCCGGTCGCGGCAAAGGATAATCGGCTGCCAGATGCTGCCACTCCTGCTCGTTCAGGAAACTTTCCTGTTTGCAGTGCGGACACAGCTTACGAACCAGACGTTGAGCCAGAACACCCAAGATGGTTGCTGCTGTCAAAAATGGCTGTACGCCCAGATCATGCAGACGGGTCAGACTCGACGGCGCATCATTGGTATGTAAAGTCGATAGAACCAGGTGACCGGTCAATGCTGCCTGAATCGCCATATTGGCAGTGTCCTGATCACGAATTTCTCCAACCATGATAATGTCCGGGTCCTGACGCATTAGTGCTCGCACGCCGTCAGCAAAACCGAGATCAATACCATTATTGACCTGCATCTGGTTAAAGCTAGGTTCCAGCATCTCGATCGGATCTTCAATCGTGCAGACGTTGACCTGTTCAGTCGCCAGCTGCTTCAGAGTTGAATAAAGCGTAGTAGTTTTACCGGAACCGGTCGGACCGGTCACCAGAATAATGCCATGACTATGACTGGTCAGATTGTTCCAGTCATTCAGCAGATGACCTTCAAAACCGAGTTGCTGAAAACTTCTCACCAGCACTTCCGGATCGAAAATACGCATTACCAGTTTTTCACCAAAAGCTGTCGGTAAGGTCGACAGGCGCAGTTCAGTTTCCTGTCCTTTGGGCGTGCGGGTTTTCAGTCGGCCATCCTGTGGCTTACGTTTTTCCGCCACGTTCATTCGGCCCAGAATCTTGATTCGGGAAATGACGGCGGTCAATGTATTGGCCGGCATATTGTAAATCGTATGCAGCACCCCATCAATCCGGAAACGGATCTTGCCGGTGTCTTTACGTGGTTCCATGTGAATATCACTGGCACCTTGTTCAAAGGCAAATTGCAGCACCCAGTCCACCAGTTTGACAATATGCTGGTCATTGGCATCCGGATTCTGGGAATCGCCCAGTTGCAGCAAGGCTTCGACGCCCTTATTTTCCCGGTCATAGGCAGACGATTTTTGTGAACCAGTAACTGCACGACTGACTTGATAGTATTCAGTAATATAACGTTGTAATTGTTCTGGATTCAGTAATACCCGTTGTATTTTTTTTGGTACAATATTCTGCTCGAGATTCGACATCCATTCAGTTTTATAAGGCTGATCTGTAGCAATCAGAACTTTGTCTGCCTGAATTTCTACCGCCAGAATACGGTTGCGTAATGCATATTCTTGCGACATGACATGGGTCAATGCCTGTACATCAGCTTTAAGCGGATCAATGATATAGAACATCAATCCGGTTTTTTCTGCCAGCCACTGACATAAACGGTTCAGAGTCAGTGTTGTTTGAGGATGGGACTGATCGACCAGATTAAAATTAGCAATCCACTGTAAAGGGTGCCATTTTAGGTGTTCACGTTGCCGATGAGTGGTTTGTACCAGCATCCGGTCGCGTTCACTGATTTTACCGTCTTTAAAGAGTTGGTCTAGACACCATGCCGTATCAATTTCAAAGTCAAATTTCATTATTATCAGTCCCCAAACTTGCCTCCACTATAACAAGTTTTTGCAGTTTTTCGCATGCTCCCCACCTGTTGAATGTACGTTTCTATTTCAATCTCAAAAAGAAAGTAAATAATGGATTTGATTACTACCGCAACATTTTTGATCTATGCAAACTCTATCTCGTCGCATATATTTTTAAATAATCAACTCTTAGCTTGCTGAGGTCACAGATGGATTTGACTGCGGTTCCCCTGCATGCGCATTCTTTTCATGAACTGCTCACGATACTCACCTCGGCATTAGGCTGCGGCCTATTGATTGGTCTGGAGCGGGAACGGCATAAGCAACGCGAACAGCAACCGAGTTTTGCCGGCTTACGTTCCTTTGCAATCTGTGCTTTATTGGGTGCACTGTGTTTCCTGTTTGGAATCGTGATTGCTGTAATAGGTGCTTTGATCGTGGGTGGCATGGTCATTTTATCTATCAAAAATCAACCAGATGATCCGGGCATTACCACAGAGCTTGCATTTGTGATGACCTATTTTATTGGCGCCATGTGTTTATGGAATATTCCTCTGGCAGCCGGTCTTTCTGTGCTCTTAACCGGTATTTTGATGGCCAAACATACCATGCACAATATTGCCGGAAAATGGATTAAAGAAGCCGAATTCAGGGATGGACTATTATTACTGGCCTTGATTTTGATTGGCTTGCCGCTGACCCCTGATCGCCCTTTTTGGGGAGAAGTGCTTAACCCTTATATTATCTTAAAATTACTGACCTTAATTTTAGTGGTACAAGCTCTGGCGCATATTGCGAAACGCTTTTTTTCGACTAAAAATGCCCTGATGCTGTCCTCCATTGCTTCCGGTTTTGTTTCCAGTACGGCGACCATCGCTCAGTTAGGTTTACAGGTCCGTAAAGGTGAAATGGATGCACGATCGAATGCCGGTGCCGCGCTGATGTCCTGTATCTCGACCATTGTACTGCTATTGATTGTGGTTGGAGGGGTATCATGGAACTGGCTGAAAATCCTGCTTTTGCCCTCTTTAGTTGCCGTAATCCTTCTGGCAGCCTGTGCATTTTTATTATTGCGCAAGGCAAAACCTGCGCCGAGCATGGAATCATCAGACAGCCAGATGTTTAGCTTAAAAGAAGCTGTGATTATTGCAGTCACATTAACATTGATTCAGGCTGGAGTTTACGGACTGGAGGTCTGGCTCGGGGATGCCGGCTTACTGGCCGGGACCTTACTCGCCTCTCTGTTCGAGATTCATGCCGCGATGGCGAGTGTCGTCGTTCAAGGTGATCCCTCCAATATGCGTCTGATTTATGCCCTGCTTTTAGGTCTGGGTGCTCATGCCCTGGCCAAATCAGCCAATGCCGCTTTGACCGGTGGCTGGAAGTTTGTACTTTATTTTGCACCGGTGCAGATTTTACATATGGCGGTGTTGATTGGGGTTTTGTGGTGGAACCTATAATCTAGGAAGGAATATGCTGGATAGCAACAGTTAGCACTTGCTGAGCATGAATTTTGAAATGGATATCAACATTTGCAAACTTCATCCCATATACCCGTTCTTCATCTTCCTGATATGCAGGTCTTGGATCTAAAGATAAGACAGCTTCCAGTTCCTGAATCGTCTGCACAGAAATTTTTCCATTTCCTAGTAATTGTTGCTTTTGCTGCTCCGCTTCATCGCTCCAAATGACGGTTTTACGTGGTGGTTCATCCTGTGCATAACCGCTTTGTGCTTCAATGATGGCATCCGAATATTGAATATAAGGTTTGATATCCATAATTGGCGTGCCATCGAGCAAGTCACTCCCTGTCACATACACTCGAACATGTTTGCCCACTTTTCTCACTTCTTTGAGTTTGACCACAGATAAACCAATCGGTGATGGACGATACATGCTGCGCGTAGCAAACACGCCTATTTTCTTGTTACCACCCAAACGCGGCGGACGCACTTGTGGACGAAACTGGCTGTTGTGCTGGTTTTTATTGTCATGAAATTGCCAGACCAGCCACAAATGACTGAATTCTTCAATTCCCTCAAAGGCGAGCAGGTCATTATAGGGCCCGACCATTTCAATATAGCTTTCGACCTGAACCAGATTCGGCTGACGAGGAATACCAAATTTTTCTTTATAGGGAGAACGCATATAACCAATAATCGGCAGCGTCAGTTCAGTCATCATCACTTTTTTTGATAAGCTCAATTAAATATATTCAGTTTATCGAGAATGAATTTAGATTAGAATAGCAAGCTGTTCTAATTTGATAATTTATTGAGACCTTTAATGGCTGCTTTTAACGTCGAAAAGATTACTCACGTCCACCACTGGAATGATACTTTATTCTCTTTTAAAACGACTCGTGACACTGCTTTGCGTTTTAAAAACGGTCAGTTTGTAATGATCGGCCTTGAAGTCAATGGCAAGCCGTTAATGCGCGCATATTCAATTGCAAGCGCCAACTACGAAGAAGAGTTAGAATTTTTCTCAATTAAAGTGCCTGATGGTCCACTGACTTCGATTTTACAGAAAGTCAAAGTCGGCGATGACATTTTGGTTTCTAAAAAGCCAACAGGTACACTGGTACTGGATGACTTGAACCCAGGTAAAAATCTTTATCTTCTTTCTTCTGGTACTGGTCTTGCACCCTTCCTGTCGACTATTCGCGATCCTGAAACTTATGAGCGTTTTGAAAAGATTATCGTGGTTCACGGTACCCGTTTCATTTCAGAACTGGCTTATCAAGATTTGATCCTGAATGAAGTGCCAAATCATGAATTCTTCTCTGAACTCGGCGCGAAAGAAAAATTGGTATATTATCCAACCGTCACCCGTGAAGAATATCCAAACCAAGGTCGTGTAACCACCGCGATTGAAACCGGCGAACTGTTTGAAAAAATCGGTCTGCCACGTTTCAACCCGGAAACTGACCGTGCCATGTTATGTGGTAGCCCGGCATTCCTAGATGACGTTGCTGCGCTTCTTGATCAACACGGTCTGAAAGAATCTCCAAAAATGGGCGTTCTAGGTGACTACGTGATTGAACGTGCATTCGTAGAAAAATAAGATTTGCTAAACTAAAAAACCGGACTTTTAAGTCCGGTTTTTTATTGGAACCATCACTAAATAATTAACGATCGCGACCTTCCTGGTTTGCAGAACCTGAACAGCCTGCGCCACCTGCAATGATGAAACCCGTTTGCGCTTTACATGAACCAATCATACGGCCATGAGAGTCAAATGTAGTTACTGACGATGCACAGCCCGTCAATACAACAGTCGCTACAAGTGCAATAAGTGCTGATAATTTCATGATATTCCCCTTTATTATTTACGGTTTTAAATTAATCTGATTTTGGCTTGGTGGCGTTGGTAACAGGCCCGTAGCAGCATTTGGCGTATTATAATTCACACCCAAGGCATCGCCTGAACCACTACAATGTGCACTTGCGGTCGAAAGTAGGCCACGCGTCGCCATACATGAACCGATGATTTTTCCTGTTGCATCATAAGTCACGACTTTGGAACTACAAGCGGCTAGCCCCGATATTGCCAATATTGAAAAAATTTTAATTAAATTCACATTAACCCTCGCACGATGCAAAAAACTAAATTATTAAAATTTATTTATATTTTCTGAATTTCGCCAGAGATTCTAATTTAATTTGTTTATTTGTAAAGCTTTATTTTTCAAATATTATAAAAATGGAAATAAATAAAAAGCTGCCCTGCAGGACAGCTTTAAATATAAAAATTAGCTGGATTTATGTTTAAGTGATCTTTCTTCCAGAGACTGCTTAATCACTTGATAACCTGATGTGATGCCGAGTGTAGCGATAATTACAGCCACAATAATATCCGGCCAAAGACTGCCTGTACCAAATACGCCTACGGCTGCCAAAATGACCGCAAAGTTGCCAATTGCATCATTGCGACTACAGAGCCAGACCGACCGCATATTGGAATCACCTTCACGAAAAGCATAAAGAATTGCTGCTGTAAATACATTCGCTACTAAGGCCAGCACACCAATCAGGCCCATTGTCAGTGCTTCAGGTGGAATACCTTGCAGATAGGCATAAATCACTTTGCCAATCACTACCAGACCAAACAATGCCATGGTCATCCCCTTCACCAAAGCGACTGTTGCCCGCCAATAGAGGCTCGCACCTAGTACAGCCAAAGAAATTCCGTAATTGACGGCATCACCAAAGAAATCTAGCGCATCTGCCCACAAGGCCGATGAATGTGCATATGCACCGCCGATCAACTCCACTACAAATAAAGTGAAGTTTACCAGCAAGGCAATCCATAGCGCTGTTCTAAATTTGCTGTTGGGCTTGATGGGTGCCGGTTCAGGACTACAACTACAGGCCATATAACTCCCCCGATGATTTTTTATCTAAAACACGATAAATTGATTAGAAACTATGGACTAACTCCAAGGTCAAGCATGAGGGCGATATGTCAGTTTATTTGATTTCAGAAATGGCCAAAAAGACTGGTCTAAGCACTGATACCCTACGTTTTTATGAGAAAAAAGGCTTTATTCAGCCGAATTTTCGAGCAAGTAATCAGTATCGTTATTATGGTGAAGACGCATTAAAAAGACTGCTTTTTATCAAGCGTTGTCGGGCCTTGGACATGTCGTTAAAAGAGATTGAAACCCTGATTCAACTTGAACAAAATCCGGAACAGGACTGCTGTGCCGTCAACCAGCTGATTGATCAACATCTTTCGGATATTTCAAATAAAATTAAAGAATTACAGATATTTGAACGACAACTGATCACACTGAGAGAAAGTTGCAATACCCCGACCACCATTGATCATTGCCAGATTTTAAAAACGCTTGAAAACTCTGAAAATGACTGAATATTGAAGACATTTTATGGAGGATTCCCTACTTAAAAAAGAACCTTGTTTTACATCCAAATCGCGTATTTCCGAGTGATTTACTAGGTTGAATCCAAATTCCAGATGATTAGAATAAAGCCGTACTTTTTATATGTCTTTCGATTTGATCATGAGCATTACCACCGTTACCGAACTTCTCTCACCAGCTGGCTCACTCAAAAATATGCGCTATGCTTTTGCTTATGGTGCAGATGCAGTTTATGCCGGCCAGCCGCGCTATAGTCTGCGTGTTCGTAATAATGAATTTGACCATGACAATTTAGCGATTGGCATCAAAGAAGCACACGAACTAGGCAAAAAATTCTATGTGGTGGTCAATATCCAACCTCATAACTCCAAGCTGAAAAATTTTATTCGTGACTTGGAACCTGTTGTCGCGATGCAGCCGGATGCGCTGATCATGTCCGATCCAGGTCTGATCATGCTGGTGCGTGAACATTTTCCAAAGATGGATATTCACCTGTCGGTTCAGGCCAATGCCGTGAACTGGGCAACCGTGAAATTCTGGAAAAACATGGGGCTGACCCGTGTCATTCTGTCACGTGAACTGTCGATTGAAGAAATTGCAGAAATCAAACAGCAAGTGCCCGATATGGAGATTGAGGTTTTTGTTCATGGCGCATTGTGTATGGCCTACTCTGGCCGTTGCATGCTGTCTGGCTATATGAACAAACGTGATGCCAATCAGGGTGCCTGCACCAATGCCTGCCGCTGGGAATATAAAGTTCTGGATGCCAAGGAAGATGAAACCGGTGATGTCATTCCAGTAAAAAATCTGGATTCAGGCTGCTGCTCTAAAGATGCTGATGAAAAGCACATGCAAGAACAACATCAGTTTGATGAGCCTGTGCTATTGCAGCGGAATGATGAAGATATGTTTGCCGCAGAAGAAGATGAACACGGCACTTATTTCATGAATTCTAAAGATCTACGTGCAGTCCAGCATATAGAGCGCTTAACTAAAGTGGGTGTGCATTCACTGAAAATCGAAGGCCGTACCAAGTCTTATTTCTATTGCGCCCGTACTGCTCAAATTTACCGTAAAGCGATTGATGATGCGCTTGCGGGTAAACCTTTTGATCCGTCACTGATGACACAATTGGAAGGCTTAGCGAATCGTGGTTATACCGAAGGTTTTCTACGCCGCCATGTGCATAGTGAATATCAGAATTATGAACATGGTTCTTCCAGTTTTGATCATCAAATTTTCTGCGGTGAAGTACTGGAGCGCAATGGAGATTACATCAAGATCGATGTGAAAAACCGTTTTATCGTCGGTGACTCACTCGAACTGATGACGACTAAAGGCAATATCACTTTCAATTTAACCGAAATGAAAGACAAAAAAGGTAATCTGATCGAAGACGCCAAAGGTTCAGGTCATATCGTTGAGATTCCAGTTCCGGCAGATGTTGATATGCAATATGCCCTGCTGATTCGTAATCTGCCAAGCTCGACTGCGGATATTTCGGCATCTTCACTGGCTTATCAGGCGAGTTAAGTATGGCACTGCTGATTACCGACAAATGCATCAATTGCGATATGTGTTTACCGGAATGCCCGAATGACGCGATTTATGAGGGTGCGAAAGTTTATGAAATTGATGTGAACCGTTGTACAGAATGCGTCGGTTTTTATGAGCATCAGACCTGTGTAGATGTCTGTCCGATTGAATGCATTGTTCCACATCCGGAGTATGGGGAAACACAAGAACAATTACTGGAAAAATTTAAGGGTTTGAACTTATTTAAATCTTAAAAATGAAGCGATGGAATAAACATTGCTTTATATAAAAACAACCTTGGGGAAAGTATAAAAATAAGGGTTGAAAACAAAAACTGTGCAGAGGAAAGGAACAGCTGAAAGTGCGTGGGGACACTTTTGGCTGTTCCAATAATAAATATAAAAAAAGGAACTCGGGTGTTAGCGTCCTGAGTTCCTATAAAGCGATAATAATGTATTTATAAGATATAGCACCTCGGTTTTGGGGAACCCAGGTGCTATTTTTTTATTGTCCTGAACGGATGATGTAATCAAAAGCAGACAGTGACGCCTTGGCACCTTCACCGGTCGCAATGATGATCTGCTTGTAAGGCACTGTGGTACAGTCACCTGCCGCAAACACACCTTTGACATTGGTTTCGTTGCGGTCGTTAATCACAATCTCGCCACGGTTAGTTAATTCAACAGCCGTTTCTTTCAGGAAGTCCGTATTTGGCAACAAACCGATCTGCACGAAGATCCCTGCAAGTTCTACTGTATGCTCTTCATCTGTGGCACGGTCTTTGTATTTCAGACCCGTCACCTGTGAACCGTCACCCAGCACTTCAGTCGACAAGGCATTCTTGATCACGGTGGTGTTCGGCAAGCTGTTCAGTTTGTCTTGCAGCACCTGATCCGCACGCAATTTAGTATCAAATTCCACCAAAGTTACATGCTCTACAATCCCTGCCAGGTCGATCGCAGCTTCCACCCCCGAGTTACCACCGCCAATCACGGCGACACGTTTACCCTTAAACAGTGGGCCATCACAGTGCGGACAGTAGGCCACACAACGAGTTTTGCATTCCTGCTCACCTCGACCCCTGTC
>NZ_MJIQ01000058.1:0-2319 GCF_001878775.1 Acinetobacter sp. AR2-3 | reverse complement strand
AATATGAAATGAATGCTAACGAACAGACTTCTGATTCTAAGCCTGAAATTAAACCTTTCACTACTAAAGCTCCAGTACACGTTATTGAGGCTTTAGATGCTATTGCTCATCATATGAATATGAATCGCAATGCTTTAGTCCTAAAGCTTATTAATCAATATTTACCTGAAGCTTTTATTTCATATTCCGTCGCTTACAACCAAGCCATTAATAATGGGTTCGCTGACGATAAGGATGTTATTACCGATATGGATTTAATGATTAAAAACACAGAACTAAGTACAGAAGCTGAAAAGTACCTTCAGGACGCAATTATTCAAACTTTAGTGAGTAACTCATAATGATCAACTTACAAGGAACTCTAATTAATGCTTTCCGTATGGACGGTGGTAAGGGTAAAGATGGGAAAGAGTACGAAGCGCGTGACAAGGTACAAATTCTTGGTTCGTTGGAACTACCAAACGGAGAGATTAAACACGAACTTGTCGATCTAACTGTTGATGACGCTACCCTCTACCAGCCACTAAAAAATAAAGTAATTTCTATCTCCTGCGGTGCTATGGCCGTAGGTCGTAATGTTGTTTTTTATGTTCGAAAAGGTGCAAAGCCTGTTTTAGCAGAAGCAATGTGAAACGTGAAAAAAAACAGTGAGTTAGCGAAGCTTCTCGCTGTTTTTTCTTTTACTTGATACTATTGATTAAAGTGGGGACAAAAATTGCTTAAAAAAGACAATAAAAAAGCCCATATTTCAGAAGCTTTGGCGGGCGGAGAAATACAGGCTTTGCAATCTGCAAACGCAGATCAACACAGGGATAGAATAACACGTTTTGCGACTTTGAAACATAGGGCTAAGAATCAGGAAAATTATTTATTTACCCTGGCTAAGTTTAAAGAGAACTATGAAAAAGACGTTAAAAACGAAGAATCTATCAAAGCTCTAAAATCTGCTCAGAAATTGAATGAATGCGGAAATTATCTGCTATTCAAAAATTTTTACACAATAGGCGAAGTTAAGCTTTCTAAACTCCGTACTTGCGGACAGCATTTGCTTTGTCCTTTCTGTGCTGCCATTCGTGCTTCTCGTGCTATCCAAAAATACGTTGAACGTATTGACCAAGTCCTGCAAGAAAATCGCAAGCTAAAGCCCGTTCTAATCACGCTCACCGTTAAAAATGGTTCTGACCTAGCAGAACGCTCTGAACATCTCATGAAGTCCTTTAGGAAGCTCCTAGATCGTCGTAGGGACTATGAGAAGAAGGGTCGAGGTTTTAACGAGTTCTGTAAGGTTCAAGGTGCTATGTATTCATATGAAAATACATTCAATGAAAAAACAGGTGAATGGCATCCTCATATTCATATGTTCGCTTTAGTCGATAATTGGATTGATCAGCAAGAATTTTCAGAATATTGGCATAGCCTTACTGGGGATTCGATGGTTGTCGACGTCCGTAGGGCAAAAAAAGAAAAAGGTTACGGTTATAGCAAAGCGGCTGCTGAAGTCTGTAAGTATGCTTTAAAGTTTGGCGATCTGTCCGTTGAAAAGACTTGGGAAGCGTTTAAGGTTCTCAAGGGCAAGCGTTTAACAGGTTCTTTTGGTCTGCTATGGGGTGTCAAAATCCCTGACACAATGACAGATGATATGCCATTAGAAGATTTGCCATATCTCGAAATGCTCTACAAGTTCGCCTACAGTAAAAAATCTTACTACGACTTACTAACTACACGACACGTAGAGCCACATAGCAAGGACAACGACGACGAGGAGGAGCTTCGACAACGAGGAGAAGGCGGACGAAGCGATTTGGCGATAACGAACGAAGCGAGGACGTTGCCGGTGCGAGGGCACGCAGTCACGGAACGACCACAGCGAGGACGTAAAAAAGCCCACTGGAGAATCCCACCTAAAACACGTGTTCGAGTTCGTCAGAGAATTCGAAGATGGGACGGCATTATGTACAACATTGATTTATTCCCATATGTCGAACATAGGCTATTAGCCTTCATCGGTTAGTACCTGTTTCATAGAAACGCGGAAGCGTGCATTCCATGAAATGCGCACTTATGCAAACTTTCAGTTTGCAGTGCTTTCACCAGTAGCAGAGGGCGCGGAGTGCGCCCGAACTGACATCATAAGAATTTCAAAACCTCCCTTCTCTGATTACAAGCTTCCTTTTGCCTTTCTCCGGAAAGTTTTAGCCATCCCGAATGGGTGGCGTCGCAATGTAACTTGACAAAGATTACAGGAGTATTATTATTCGTATTACGCACGAAAAATACATTAAATAATTTGAGGAAATAGATATGTGCATGTCATTTGGA